>WLES01000072.1 GCA_009704155.1 Actinomycetota bacterium
GGCCCTCGTGCTCGTCATCGCACCGTTCTTTATCTCGTTCTTGCTCCGCACGGTCGCGTGGAAACAGCTTCTCGCCGATGAAGGGCTCATCGTCGGGACAATGAAAGCGTTTGCGATTTTGCCGCCTGACGCTCACATCACGGGAACGTCAATATCGGTGATCTTCGGTCTCGCATACAACTTCATTCCGTTCATGACGCTCCCGCTCTACACGAGCATTGAACGACTCGACCTGCGTCTCCTCGAAGCGAGCAACGACCTGTATGCCAATTCGTTCACGACGTTCCGCAAAGTGACTGTTCCACTCACGCTCCCTGGAATCGTCTCCGGAACGCTTCTGACGTTTATTCCGGCCGCCGGTGATTACGTCAACGCCTCCGCCAACTTCCTCGGAAGTACACAGACGGCAATGATCGGAAACGTCATCGAGAACAACTTCCTCGTCACGCAGAACTATCCGCACGCCGCGTCGATGTCGCTCGTCTTGATGGGGGCAATCCTGATTCTTGTGTCGGCTTATGTTTTCCGCAGCGGAACGGACGACCTGCTATGAGACTTGGCCGCTTCCTTCTTCCCCTTTACGGTGTGCTCGCACTTATCTACCTGCTCGTTCCGATTGTCTATACCGTCGCATTCTCGTTCAACGATTCGCGCCGTACGAACATCATCTGGAACGGCTTCACGTTCGACAAGTGGCTCAATGTGTGTGACGCGCAGGGCGTCTGCCTCGCCTTTGCGAACTCGATTTTCATCGCGACAGTGTCAACCGTCGTTGCGACGGTACTGGGAACTGCAATCGCCATCGCACTCGTTCGCTACAAGTTCAAGGGGCGAGCTGCGACGACACTGCTTCTGTTCTTGCCAATGGCGACACCCGAAGTTGTGCTCGGTGCCGGTCTCGCTGCACAGTTCCTCAATGCCGGCGTCCCCAAGGGAATGCTCACCGTGATTTTGGCGCACATCATGTTCTGCATTTCGTTCGTTGTGGTCACAGTTCGCGCCCGCGTTGCAGGGCTAGACCCGAAGCTCGAAGAGGCCGGTCGCGATCTGTATGCGAACCCGACAGGGGTGTGGTGGAAAATCACATTCCCGCTCCTGCTCCCCGGAATCATGGCAGCCGCGTTGCTCGCTTTCGCTCTGTCATTCGACGACTTCATCATTACGAATTTCAACAGCGGTGCTATCGAAACGCTTCCGACGTTCATCTACACAGCAGCGGCGCGCGGAATCCCAGCTGAAGCAAACGTCTTGGCATCAGCGGTGTTCATCTTGGCAATCGCTGCGGTAATTATCACGCAGGTTGGCGGCGCAATCCGTCGCAAGCGACTCGGCATCAAGCCATAACGCTAGCGCGGCATAGTGTCTCGTAGCCGTGCAATATCGGCCTTGAGTTGAGCTAGCTCAGCTTTCGAGATCTTCCCATCGCTGCTCATCGAGTCGACGATGGTCGAGATCTTGAGAATCGCATCTACTCCATTGGTGCGAAGTCTGTTTTCAGCACGCGCTTCGTCCATCGCGTTCAACACGATGCCGATGAGAACGTTGAGGATCGTGAACACGATGAAGAACACGTATGACAAGAAGTAGGGGAGCGCGAGCGGGCTTACGGCCATCGACTCCTCGAGGTAAACGGGGAAGTTTTCGAGGGTGAGCAGAATGAACAACGACTTGAGGCTCAGTCCGATGTGTCCCCAGGAAATGGGCAATTGAGCACCGAACAGGTAGGTGCCGGCCATGCCGTAGAGGAAGAGGAGTAACCCGATCAACACCGACATGCTGAGAAGAGGCGGAATGCTCTTCACGATGGATGCGAACAACACCCGCACTTCGGGAAGGAAACGGAAGATTCGGAGCAACCGCATGAGTCGAAGGAGTCGAAGAACCAGTGTTTGGCCAGCTGCGAATGGGGCGAGTCCGACGATGATGAAATCAAAAACGTTCCAACCGCGTGTGAAGAACATCCACGGCCGACGCCCGTAACTAAGTATTCGAAGCGCTAGCTCCACTGCATAGATCCCCATAGCAATCGTGTCGACAACGATGGCGAACTGCCTTGTTTCATCGGTAATTCCTGGCATGGTGAGAACCGCGAGGAACACTGCGTTGATGGAGATAACCGCGGCGATCGCGAGTTCAAATCCACTGCTGTAGACAAGCCTCGTCAACCAGAGGATTCGGTAGGCGGGAATCGTTTCGTAGTCGCCGTCGGCAGTCAGAACCCGACGCTTGACAGTTGGGATGTTTGCGGTCACCCCACAATTCTCACACTGAAACGGTCAAGGCTCCAACCACGGTGTCTCCGCCCAGGACGGGCTCAACGAGGTCGCGAATGAGGGTGTCGCGCGCCTCCGCACTAATGACTCCGTGTCGCTCGAGCAGCGTCACAGCAACGGCGGTGTTCGGCCGCTGCGAGCCATCGAGGCACTTGATGACGACGGCAACCCCATCGCGCGCTGCGAGCAAAACACCTTCCGCGCCAATCTTCGCGATTGTTCCCGTCTCTTCAATGACGCGCGTGTTGTCGCGCCCAGGTCCGTCAAGCGCCCAAGGGTTTGTGCGGATCGCCTCGACGAGTTTGGTTGCGTCGGCGTCGGTTCCGTCACTCATTCGCGCGAGCCCTGTGCCAAGTGCACGAAGGCTCATGCCGAAGAGTGGAGCCCCACACCCGTCCACCGCTGGCCACAGTTCGGCAGCACCGGTGAATTCTTCAATGACTGCTTTGATGGTTTGCTGCAGCGGGTGGCTGGGTTCGAGATAGGTCGCTGTGTCCCACCCGTTGGCAACGCACGCCCGAAGAAACGCTGCGTGCTTCCCCGAGCAGTTCATGGTGACGCGCTGGGGCTTTTCGCCGCGGGCGAGTCGTTCAGCTTTGTCACTGACGCCGAGCGGCCACTGCGGAGGGCACCCGAGATCGTCGACACTAAGTCCGTCGTGAGCGAGCATTGCCTCGACGGCGTCGCTGTGTCGGTGAGACCCGCAGTGAGACGCGCTCGCCATGACGAGATCAACTCCGTCGAGCCCCGCGCCTGCCCGCAACAGCGCAACGGCCTGAAGCGGCTTCAGCGTTGACCGCGGAAAAATGATGGCGTCAATGTCACCGCCGGATTCCAACACGGAACCCGCCGCGTCAATCACAACGAATGCACCGATGTGACGCGACTCAACCAGCCCATTTCGGTCGAGCGTTGCGAGTTCGACGCAACCGTCGACCGAAAGCGCGTGCATTAGATGCTTGACAGCGCCTCGTCGATAACGGCAACGGCGTCAAGGATCAACTCGTCTGAGGTGATGACAGAGGGGAGGAAGCGAAGGACGTTTCCGTAAGTTCCCGCCGACAGGAGCAAGACGCCTTTCTGAATCGCGTACGCCGTTATTTTTGGCACGATATCAGAAATCGGGGTGTCGGTGCCTGGCTCGGTGAATTCGATGGCGAGCATGGCACCCTTGCCGCGAATGTCTCCGATGGTCGGGTACTTCTTCTGCAGATTGACGAGCGCGCCTTTAAGGGTTTTCTCAATTCGCTTCGCTTCACCGAGGAGGTCGCGCTTTTCGATTTCCTCGAAAACCTGGACGGCAGCTGCCGCAGCCATAGGGTTTCCGCCGAAGGTTCCACCGAGTCCGCCTGCGTGGCTTGCGTCCATGATGTCGGCACGACCGGTGACAGCAGCAATTGGGAATCCTGCAGCTACACCCTTGGCGGTGGTGACGAGGTCGGGGACAACTCCGAAGAACTCTGATGCGTAGTAGTGGCCGGTGCGCATGATTCCTGACTGAACTTCGTCAGATACATACACAATTCCGTTGTCGTTACACCACTTCTGGAGCGCGGGGAGGTAGCCGTCGGCGGGGACCACAAAGCCACCTTCACCCTGAATGGGCTCGACGACGAGACACGCCAGATCGGTTGCGCCGACCTTCTTTTCGAAGTAGGAAATCGTTCGTGCCGCAGCCTCTGCACCAGAGAGCTTGTCGTGGAACGGATACGAGTTGGGGGCGTGGTGAATGTCGCCAGCGAAAGGACCGAATCCGAGCTTGTAGGGCATGGCCTTGAAGTTCATCGCCATCGTGAGGTTGGTGCGACCGTGGTAACCGTGATCGAGAACACCGACGCCGGTGCGACCGGTGAACTTTCGGGCAATCTTGACTGCGTTCTCAACGGCCTCTGCGCCAGAGTTAACGAGCACCGACTTCTTCTCAAAGTCTCCCGGGGTGTGCTGCGCAAGGAGTTCGCACAGGCGAACATACGATTCGTACCCTGCAACAGTGAAAAGGGTGTGGGTTACTTTGTGCGCCTGCGCCATCGCGGCGTCGATAACGGCATCATCGACGTGACCGATAGTGACAACGCCAATCCCGCCTCCCATGTCGATGTATTGGTTACCGTCAACATCGACAAGAATCGCGCCCTTGGCATGATCGATGTAGATGGGAAAAGTGGCTGCAACGCCAGCCGAAACAACCTTCTGGCGGCGTGCGTGGAGTGCCTGAGAATTCGGGCCGGGGATTTCTGTGACGACGCGGCGCTCTTGCGCAACATCCGTGACTACGCTGTTCATACAGCTAGCGTACTCCGCTTGGAAAACAATTGGTGTGAATCGAGTGACATGAGACATAGTTTTGCGTTGAACCTTCGTTGGCGAAACACTCAAGAATTTGACGGCGAGCTTGACCGCGCCTATTCCCACGAAGGATACGTGAGCATTCCCGGCCACGGTTCACTTGTGACGTCAGCTGCGGAAGCCTTCGGTGGTGACCCTAACCTGTGGAATCCAGAGGAATTGCTCATGACCGCAATCTCACAGTGTCACTTGTTGTCGTTCCTCTTTGTCGCGAATCGCGACGGCGTCGAAGTCGTCGATTACCTCGATGAGGTTTCTGGGGAGATGGAATATCACGGAGGCCAGGGAGCAATGGCGTCCGTAACTCTTCGCCCCACGGTCGTCACAAACGCTGAACCGTCGGACATCGAGCGCCTTCACGACGAAGCGAAGGCATTCTGTGTAATGAGGTCGTCCGTGAATTTCCCAATTCACGTCGAGGTGTCGGTTCTGGCACCTGAGGCGAACATAGACTAGAACAATGCGTCGAATCATTGCTCTTGCA
>WLES01000073.1 GCA_009704155.1 Actinomycetota bacterium
GAAGCCAATAGTCAGGGTAGAATGAAACCTGTCAGAACCTGTATCGGCTGTCGCAACCGCGATGACCGTGCCTCTCTCTTGAGAGTCGTCCTGACCGGAAGCAACGTGGTCGTCGATACGACGGCAACAGCTCCTGGTCGCGGGGCGTGGGTCCACCCCACAGAAGATTGCGTGAACAACGCGGTTTCTCGGGGAGGATTTGCTCGGTCGTTTCGTCGTAGCGGTCCATTCGACGCAGGCGGGCTACTTGCCCACATCACAACATGAAAAGGTTGAAGGCTGATGGACCACTAATGAGCGGCTCAGAATGAGTTCCGTTACGCAATAGTGGCGTGCCCTGTTCCGGGGTGCGTCCCGGACAGGAGAATTGTGGCTGGAAAACCACGCGTGCACGAGATTGCCGCAGAATACGGCGTCGAAAGCAAGCAGGTCATCGAGAAACTCGGCAGCATTGGCGAGTTCGTTAAATCGTCGGCTTCGACGATCGAACCCCCCGTTGCCCGCAAGCTTCGCGAGGCGCTGGAGAAGGACGGCCTGACTCGTCAGGATGTCAGCGCGGCACCCGCAAAAACGCCGGCTAAGTCTCGATCGACTGCGCACATTGACCTTCCGACCCTTCCTACGGTCGAAGAGGCGGCAGCCCAAGCCGGCAAGCCGCCAGCACCAGTAATGCCGTCTGACCCCTCAGATCCTGATGCGCCTGTTGCGACGGCACCGCCTCGCCCTGGTGGAAACAATCCTTTCCAGACAGCTCCGGCGATGCCCAGGCCTCCTCGTCCAGGTAACAACCCGTTCATGTCTCCCGGCGCCCAGCGCCCAACCGTTGACCGTCCGGGTGGCCCTGGCGCGCGTCCAGGTGGCCCAGGCCGCCCCAATGCTCCTTTCCAGTCGCGCACAGGCGCTCCCGGATCTCGTCCGGGTGGTTTCCAGCGTCCAGGCGGCGCTCCAGGAACCGGTGGCCCAGGCGGCGGACCGGGTACTGGCGGCCCCGGTCGTCCAGGCGGCGGTCCTTCCGGTAGTCGCGGTCGCGGTGGCAACACCGCTGGCGCGTTCGGTAAGGGTGGCGGCAAGTCCAAGGCTCGCAAGTCGAAGCGGACGAAGCGCCAAGAGTTTGAAATGCGCGAGGCCCCGTCGCTCGGTGGCGTCAAGATTCCACGCGGTGACGGCCAGACGGTAATCCGTCTGCGCCAGGGTTCGTCAATTTCGGACTTCGCCGACAAGATCGAGGTCATGTGGGGTATCCCGGTTCCTCCGGGAAACCTCGTGACGGTTCTTTTCCAACTCGGTGAAATGGCAACTGCCACCGAGTCGCTCGACGGCGCAACCTTCGAGGTTCTCGGTGCAGAGCTCGGCTACCGCATCGAAATCGTCAGCCCTGAAGACGAAGACAAGGAAATCCTTGATTCGTTCAACATTGACCTCAACGAGGAAGACAACGAAGAGGACATGGTTATTCGTCCGCCCGTTGTCACCGTCATGGGTCACGTTGACCACGGAAAGACCAGGCTCCTCGACGCGATTCGTCGTGCCGATGTTGCCGCTGGCGAAGCTGGTGGAATCACGCAGGCGATCGGTGCGTATCAGGTGTGGACCGAACACGAAGGCATCGAACGCGCCATCACGTTCATTGACACCCCCGGCCACGAGGCGTTCACCGCCATGCGTGCCCGTGGTGCACAGGTCACCGACATCGCAATCCTCGTGGTTGCGGCCGATGACGGAATCATGCCTCAGACGATCGAAGCGTTGAACCACGCGCAAGCTGCCGGTGTTCCGATTGTCGTCGCTGTCAACAAGGTCGATAAAGAGGGTGCAAACCCAGCAAAGGTTCGCCAGCAGCTCACTGAATACGGTCTCGTCACGGAAGAGTACGGCGGAAACACGATGTTCGTCGACGTCTCTGCTCTCACGGGCGCGGGTGTCGTTGAACTCCTCGACGCCGTTCTCCTCACCGCCGATGCAGGGCTTGACCTCACAGCCAACCCCAACAAGGACGCTCGCGGTATCGCCATTGAAGCGAAGCTCGACAAGGGTCGCGGATCGGTTGCCACCGTCCTCATCCAGTCGGGAACGCTTCGCGTCGGTGACGCGATTGTTGCTGGTACGGCTTATGGTCGCGTTCGCGCCATGGTCGACGAGCACGGCGAGAAAATCGAAGAGGCCTACCCGAGCCGCCCGGTTCAGGTTCAGGGTCTCTCTTCTGTTCCTCGCGCCGGTGACTCCTTCATCGTGACCGACGACGACCGCGCAGCCCGCCAAATCGCTGAGAAGCGTGAAGCTGCTGCTCGTAACGCTCAACTCGCGAAAGCTCGTAAGCGCATCTCGCTCGAAGACTTCTCGAAGGCCCTCGAAGACGGCAAGGTGCAGTCGCTCAACCTCATCCTCAAGGGAGATGTCTCCGGTGCTGTTGAAGCCCTCGAAGAGTCGCTCCTCAAGATCGAGGTCGACGACTCGGTGCAACTCCGCATTATTCACCGCGGTGTCGGTGCCATCACGGAGAGCGACATCAACCTCGCCACAATCGACAACGCGATTGTGGTCGGATTCAACGTTCGCCCCGACACGAAGGCACGCGAACGTGCCGCTCGTGAAGGCGTCGACGTGCGTTTCTACAACGTCATCTACAACGCACTCGACGAGATCGAGCAGAGCCTCAAGGGAATGCTCAAGCCAGAGTTCGAAGAGGTGCAGAGCGGTGTTGCGGAGATTCGCGAGATCTTCCGTTCAAGCAAGCTCGGAAACATCGCCGGTTGTATCGTCCGCTCCGGAACCATCACGCGAAACTCGAAGGCCCGTGTTATCCGCGAAGGAATCGTTATCGCGGATGGTCTGGCCATCGAATCGTTGCGACGCTTCAAGGACGACGTCACTGAAGTCAAGACCGACTTCGAGTGCGGTATCGGCCTCGGCAAGTACAACGACATTCAGCTCGGTGACGAGATTGAGACGATTGAGATGAAGGAGAAGATCCGCGCCTAATGTCTGCTCCCGATCGCGCTCGGAAGATGGCGGAACGAATCAAAGAGATCGTTGCCCGCCGTCTCGAGAAAGGTTTGCGTGACGACCGTCTCGGTTTCGTCACCATTACCGACGTGCGCGTGACGGGTGACTTACAGCACGCGACGGTGTTCTTCACTGTTTATGGTGATGACCAGGAACGCCAAAACTCGTGGGATGCACTCAAATCAGCGACGGGAATGTTGCGCACCGAGGTTGGTCGCAACATCACGGCTCGATTGACTCCGTCGCTTGAGTTCGTGCTCGATGCCCTGCCGGAAACGTCCGCTCATCTCGAGGACTTGCTTGCCAAGGCGAAGATGCACGACGTTGAGGTAGCTAAGGCTGCCAAGAACGCCGAGTTTGCAGGGGATGCCGACCCGTACCTTCACCCCCGTGAAGACGAGGATGACGACGCGAAATAGTGCGCGCGAGCGAGAGCTCGTAGCGATTGTTGCACGCTGGTTTCGGAGAACCGCGCGCCCGCTTCCGTGGCGCGACAACGGCACATCGGCATGGGGAATCCTGCTGTCAGAGGTCATGGCGCAACAGACTCCCGTCGCGCGCGTTGCGCCGCTCTGGCTCGAGTGGAGAGAACGCTGGCCGACCGCTTCCGATCTCGCCAACGCCAGCCCTGCCGACGTCGTTCGTGCCTGGGGCAAGTTGGGCTATCCGCGACGGGCCCTAAATCTTCACGCTGCAGCAACACGCATTCGCGACGAGTTCGGGGGAGAAGTGCCGAACGACGTCAACACTCTCGAATCGTTGCCGGGCATCGGCAACTACACCGCGCGTGCGGTGACCGCTTTCGCATTTGGGAAGCGAGTCCCGGTTGTTGACACCAATATCCGGCGCGTGCTCGCCAGGGCCGTGCTCGGCATCGCTGAACCAGAGCCGCCACGAGTTCGTGCCGACATGGACCTGATGGATTCAGTCCTGCCGCCATCGGCGAAGGAATCCGTCGCCGTCAACGCGGGAATCATGGAGCTTGGAGCGGTTATCTGCACGGCGCGCGCACCGAAGTGCGGAGAGTGCCCGATTGCACAGCAGTGTGCGTGGGCGTTAGCCGGATTTCCGGAAAACGCTGGCCGCACCCGAACTCCACAGAAAAAGTACGAAGGTTCGGTTCGTCAGGCCCGAGGCGCCATCCTCGCGCTTGCGCGGGCCGGTGAAACGGTCACCACTGCTGCAATCGCGCTGGCAGTGTCAGATAACGTCCGCCGTGAACTCGCGCTTGAAGGTCTTCTTTCTGACGGCTTGATTGTCGACACCGAGCAAGGTTTCAGACTGCCCGAGTAAAGCCGACCACCGACCTGAACGTCGGCAATGACTAGTCTGAGAGCGTGAAGAAGTTACTTTCGCTCATTGGGGCTCTTTTTCTGTTGTGGGTTCCCTCCACCGCATCTGCTGGCGTTGATGACTTCAGTTTTGACAGCTTCGACGCGGTGTACGAACTGTCGAGAGACGACAACGGCCATTCGGTGTTGCGCGTGTCCGAAGTGCTCGTCGCACGATTCCCTGATTTCGATCAGAATCGCGGAGTTCGGCGACTCATTCCCGAAACCTATCTCGGCAACCCGCTCGAACTCGAGTTGGTGAGCGTCACTGACGGCTCAGGCGCAAATCGGCCTTACGAAACGGAATCAGACGGTGAGTTTCTGATTGTCACCATCGCCGTCCCCGAGGGTGAGTTCGTCCGAGGTGTTCAGACGTATGAAATCACGTACGTTGCCCACAACGTGATTCTCAATAAAGGGCCCGACCAACCCCAAGAGTTTTACTGGGATATCAACGGCGATGGGTGGCCGCAGACGTTTGGCAGCGTCTCAGCCGAAATCCGGTTTGACCCGTCGATTGCCGGGGCGTTCACGGACCAGGCAGCCTGTTACGCGGGGGATACGGGTACGACGGCTCCGTGCTCAGCCCTCGAAACTTCCCCGACGACCGTCACTGCAACACACGGTTCGCTCGGCAGCTACCAGACACTGACGGTTGCCGCCCAATTCGCCGCCGGAACCTTCACCCCTCGCGATAACTCCTATTGGGCATCTCCGTGGTGGCC
>WLES01000074.1 GCA_009704155.1 Actinomycetota bacterium
ATCTTCATCGTCGTTGGTGGGGGTATGGTTGGGCTTGCCAGGTACCTTTATCGGGCGAAACAATCCAATCGTTAGGGATCCAATGTCATTTGGCGCAGCAATCTCAAGTTTTTTCACGAAGTACGCAACCTTCAGTGGCCGTGCACGCCGGAGTGAGTTCTGGTACGCCGTCTTGTTCACCACGCTGGTGAGCACCGCAATCTCGATCATCGCGCCTGGGTCGTTCATTGACGCGAATGGATTTGAGATTCAGCAGCAATCGATGCTGTCAAACCTCTGGTCGATTGCAACACTTATTCCGTCACTGTCCTTGACGTGGCGCCGTCTCCACGACGCCAACAAGTCAGGAAACTATTTCTTCTTCGTCTTCCTCCCGGTTGTCGGATGGATCATTTTGCTCATTCAGCTCGTGAAGGACAGCGTTGCCGGCGACAACGTCTACGGCGCTCCCGTCAAGTAACGTTGGCGAGTTTTCGCCTAGGTTCGAGAACGCTCTCAGGTATTCTGGGGGTATGGCAAAAATCGAACCAACACCAGAGAGCGCGATTCGTGCGCTTGCCGTCAAGTCGCTCAAGAAGAAGCGGGACGCTCGCGAATTCTTGATAGTCACGATCGCTGTCAACGCAGTGTTGGTTGGTGTGTGGTGGCTAACCACTCCGAGCGGGTACTTCTGGCCGATGTGGGTCATGTTCGGGATGGGAATCGGTGTGATGTTCACATACATCGATGCATATGTGCGACCGTTCGCGCAGCCGATGTCCGAGCAGGACATCGAAAACGAGATCGCCAAAATTACAAAATCTCGCTAACCACGTTGTCGTGAGGTCCCCGTTATGGAATTGATTGCGACACTCGCGGGAATCATCGCAGTTGCCTGGCTCCTCACGATTCCAGCGCGTCGTTATGAGAAGCGCACCGGCAAGAAACTTGGTCGCGGGGCAGCGGGTGCAGGGTTGGGTGTAGTCCAAGAACTTTTCCAGCCATCAGCTGCCAACGCAGCGGTGATTGTTGAAGAACAGCGTGAAGCACGGACACCAATGCCGGCAGCCGAGGACAAGGATTTCGACAACAACCGAATTGTGATCTCTCTTCCGAATAACAGTTCCTAGGGAGAGTTTCGTCGAATGAGGTTAAACCTCAGGCAATCCACAGGTTGACCCGATACGCTCAGGAAATGAGCGCCTCAATACTTCTGCAGTCCACATCGAATTACACGGAACTTCTGGCGCGAGTAAAGGCAGCCGGTCTTCTGGCGAAGAAGCCCAGTTTTTACATCATTCGGTTGGCAATCATTTCTGTTGCGTCGGTTTCCTTGTGGTCGGCCGGAGCCCTTCTCGCTGTTTCGCAGATTCCTGAACCGGCCGTCATTGCCATCGCATTCGCTATCGCAGGCGGCCTCGGAGTGCTCGGTGCTCAATACGGCTTTATCGCCCACGAAGCTGCGCATCGCCAGATTTTTCGTAACAACAAGCTCAACGATTGGGCTGGACTTCTACTGTCGAACCTGTTTGCTGGTCTTTCGTACGGGTTCTGGATGCGGAAGCACAACAAGCACCACCAGAAGCCCAACCAGATCGGTCAAGA
Organism: Actinomycetota bacterium; assembly: GCA_009704155.1. GTDB lineage: Bacteria > Actinomycetota > Actinomycetes > Actinomycetales > Microbacteriaceae > MWH-TA3. Next base: position 1,585 of record WLES01000074.1, read on the forward strand.
CCCCGACATTGCGATTCGAGTTCTCAGCTTCACGGTTGAGTCGCGCGACGAAAAGCGCGGACTCGAGCGCTGGGTATCAAACCGACAGGGTTACCTCTTTCCGTTCCTCCTGTTCTTGACTGGATTCGATCTTCTCCTTGACTCGTTCGCTGCCCTTGGTCGCAAAGAACGCCCACTCGGGACTCGAATCCTTGAGTTTGCGCTCATGACCGTTCGACAGACTGCGCCTTACGTGATCCTTGGGCTGATGTTTGGTTGGGTGTGGGCAATCGCGCTGTGGATGTTCATGATGATGATTTTCGGATTCTTTATGGGTGCCGCATTTGCCCCAAATCACAAGGGCATGCCACTTGTGCCCCGTGATGCCAAGCTTGACTTCTTCGAACGTCAGGTTCTGACCAGTCGCAACATTCGCGGCAGCTGGTTGAAAGACAACCTCATGGGCGGACTGAACTACCAGGTGGAACACCACTTGTTCCCTTCGATGGCCCGCCCGTTTCTCAAGCGAGCACACGGTATCGTCAGCGCTTACTGTGCAGACAAGAACATCACCCTTGTGGAGATGGGGCTCATCTCGTCGTACAAGGCCATCATCGTCTATCTCAACAAGGTCGGCCTGAGCAACAACTCGGACCCGTTCGTGTGCCCGATGGTCGCAGACATGCGACCTCGAAGCTAGCCGTTTCGGCTAGTAGGCAGCGCCCTTGAGGGTGCCTTCAACCGAACCGTACGGATCGAACACTGCGCAGTTCACTCCGCGGTCGCCGGCAGCCCACGAGGTTTCGGTCGGGTAGTAAAAAACAAAGTCAAGAATCGAGATCCCGAAGTCCAGTCCGACAAACGGTGTGAAATACGATGCGCACTGAGCGGTGGCATCGGCAACAATTGTTTCGACGGACGGGTACTCTCTCGTTCCTTCAAGGTCGTATGACACATAAACCTCGAGGTCGTGCGGCTCCGCGCAGTCGACAAACGGGTCGGTGTCGCGGTCGTCGTCTTCAAGAGCCGCTCGATCAAGGCAATCGCCGGTTTCTAGGACAATAAGTCCTGTTGGCGCAAAACTTGGTGTCGCAATCGGGGTCGCGGAAGGCTTGGGGCCGTAAGCCTCATACAGCGTCCCCAGTGTTGTGCAACCGCTTACTCCAATGGCAAGTGCGATGGCAACGGACGAGGCGGCAGTCAAACGAAAACGCATGTCATCAGCCTACTTGAGCATCGTGAGGACATCGTTGTGGAGGATACCGTTGGTTGCGCACGCAGTCCCGTGCCATGGGCCTTCTCGCCCATCGATGTCCGTGAAACGACCGCCTGCTTCTTCGATGATGGGAACGAGAGCTGCCATGTCGTAAGACTGAAGCCCGCACTCGGTTGCGACGTCGATGGCTCCCTCTGCAACGAGCATGTACGACCACATGTCTCCGATCGCGCGTGCACGCCACGCGCTCTGGGCGAGCGCAATTGCCTGATCGCCGCGTCCCGACCTAATCCACTCGGGTAGCGAATTATAGGAAACGACGGCGTCGCTGAGCGAAGACACAGAACTGACACGAATAGGCCGCTCGTGTTGGCCAGACTGTTGAGTGTATGCGCCAAGCCCGGTAGCAGCCCACCAGCGTTGGCCGAGTGCTGGGGCCGACACCACGCCGACTCGGGGGGCACCGTCAATCACCAGTGCGATGAGTGTTCCCCAAATGGGAACGCCTCGAAGGAAATTTGCCGTGCCGTCGATCGGGTCAATAATCCATTCGCGCGGTGGGCGACCTTCACCACTCTGCTCGCCGCTCGCGCCGAACTCTTCCCCGAGGATGGCGTCGTGGGGCCGTGCGGCTGAAAGCGCCTCACGGATGACGTGTTCAACCTCGCGATCCGCGTCGGTAACGGGAGTCATGTCTGGCTTGGTCGTTACCTCGAGGTCTAGTGCGCGAAAGCGTCGCATCGAGACGAGGTCAGCATGTGCAGCGAGTGTTCGCGCAAGGGCGAGGTCGTCTTCGAGTTGAAAGGTCACGCCTTCAGGCTACGCCACGGAGTCGAGCGAGGCGATGAGCCGCTGCACCGAATCTAGTCGTGCTGCACCATTGGGCCCCAATTCGCCAGCAACAACCGCTTCGACCATGGCGCAGTCATCGTCGCGGTGATTACAACCGCGAGGGCAAGATTCAGCGATCTCGGCAAGATCGGTGAAGGCGGAGAGAACTGACTCCGGACGCACGTGCCCTAGCCCAAACGAGCGGACTCCCGGGGTATCAATCAACCAGCCTCCACCGGGGAATCGGAACGACACCGTCGACGACGACGTATGACGTCCTCGCCCAGTGACGTCGTTGACAATTCCGACGGCACGGTCCGCACCGGGAACAAGAGCATTGACGAGTGTCGATTTTCCAACACCGGAATGACCGACGGCGACCGTTCGATGCCCTCGGAGTGCTTCGCTGAGTTCGTCGATGGGGGGAGCGTCCGACCGGGACTGGATCACCGTGATGTCGAGGTTCGTGAAGTGGGTGAGGAATTCAGTTGGATCAGCAAGATCCGTCTTCGTGATGCACAGAATCGGCGTGATTCCGGCGTCAAACGCCGCGACAACATATCGGTCAACCAAGCGTTGGCGCGGCTCGGGGTTTGCTGCAGCCACGACAATGAGCATTTGATCAGCGTTGGCAACAATCATGCGCTCGACCGTGTCTGAGTCGTCGGCACTTCGCCGAAGGACAGTTACGCGGTCATGCACTCGAACTATTCGAGAGAGCGAACCGTCCTCTCCGCTCACGTCTCCAACGAGGTCAACGATGTCTCCTGTGACAATCGGAGTTCGGGATAGTTCACGGGCACGTTTGCCAATGACCAGTCTTTCGTCGGGTTGTCCGTCATTGACGATGGTGAGGTAGCGGCCACGATCGACGGTGATGACCAACCCGTCGGTTGAGTCTTCGTGCAACGGGCGGATCTTGGTTCGCGGCTTGCTTCCGCGCTTCGGCGGGCGAACGCGGGCAGATGATTCGTCGAATCGTTCGAAGTTACCGTCGAGCCAGGTCACGAATTGACCATTTCTGACCACATCTCAGTGAAGCGGGGAAGGGTCTTCGCGGTCGTTCCGATGTTCTCGACGGTCACACCGGGTACAGCCAAGCCGATGAGAGCGCCAGCCGTTGCCATCCGGTGATCGTGATAGGTGCTCCACGTACCACCGTGAAGTGGGGACGGCTCAATGCGGATGCCGTCGTCGAGCTCCGTTGCGCGACCGCCCAACCGATTAATCTCTGTCACGAGTGCCGCGAGTCGATCGGTCTCGTGCCCGCGAAGGTGAGCGATTCCGCGGAACTCGCTTGGCGACGAAGCGAGTGCCGCGAGAGCGACAAGCGTTGGAGCGAGTTCGCCGCCAGTCGAGAGGTCGAGTGTGACACCGTCGATGGTTCCACCGTTGAGCAATCCCGTTCCGCCGTCGACCGTGAGTCCGTTGTCGTCAACGGTGACAAC
>WLES01000075.1 GCA_009704155.1 Actinomycetota bacterium
GTCGGTCCCGCACCACTGACAACGGGCACGACCGTCGGAACCGACGAGCAAAGACATCAGCGGTGCGCGATGCCCTCGTGGTCGAGGAGCCACACCTTCGTGGGGATACCGTTGCCGCCCGAGTAGCCAGTGATTCGTCCGTCGCTCGCAAGGACACGGTGGCACGGAATGATGATGGGAATGGGGTTGGCTCCGACGGCACCCCCGACGGCACGACCTGCGGTTGCTCGCCCGGTGCGGTTACCGACGTCGCCGTAAGACAACACGCCCCCGAATGGGATCTCAGTGAGTGTAGCCCACACTGATTTTTGGAACTCGGTTCCCTCGAGAGAGGTGGCGATTGCAAACTTTCGTCGTTTGCCAGCAAAATACTCCGTGAGTTGTGCACGTGCCTTTTCGAGGACCGGGGAAGATTTTTCTGGTTCACCGTCGTTCGTGAGGGTGTTGTTGCGGGCAATGTCGAGCCCGACTATGGCCGAGCCACGGGCAGTGATCTCGAGGCGGCCGAGGGGGCTCTCCATGCGGATCAGGGAGTCAAACGAGGTCATGGCATGACTTTACAGGGGTTTCATGACCGCTGACGGGAAAGCCGTGAGGTGTTGATAATTCTTGAACTGTCCAACCTGGGGAAGAATGAACTCATGACCGTCCCACTTCGCAACCTCGGCAATTCCACACTTCTCGTATCGAGTGTCGGCATGGGGTGCAACAATTTCGGACGGCCGGACACACCCACCTTTGCTCAAGACGTCACCACAGATGTTCTCACCGCCGCGCTCGACGCGGGTGTAACGTTCTGGGACACCGCCGACATTTACGGTCTCGATTACGGAATGTCAGAGCTTCTCATGGGAGAGGTTGTCTCTGCGAGGCGCGACGAGATTGTCCTCGCGACCAAGTTTGGTCACACCGAATTCGAAAGCCCAATCGCACACGTCGGTTCGAGCGGTTCGCGCGCCTACATCCGAGCTGCAGTCGAGGGTTCGTTAGAACGGCTAGGAACCGATTACATCGACCTGTATCAACACCACACGCCGGATCCCGCGACTCCCGTTGAGGAAACTCTCGAAGCGCTCAACGAACTCATCTCGGAGGGTCGGGTCAGGAACATCGGGCACACTCAATACACTCCGGAACAGGCGTTGCACGCAGACGAAGCAGCACGGCGACTCGGTGTCACTCCGTTCGTCTCCGCCCAAAACGAATTCAGCCTCCTCACGCGTGAAGCAGAAACCGGCATCATTCCTGTCGCGAGAGATTTGGGTCTTGGTTTTCTCCCGTTCTTCCCCCTCTACAACGGTTTGTTCACGGGAAAGTTTGACCGAAACGGTGGCCCAGCTGACTCCCGAATCATGCGAATCCGACAGCACCTTCATGCTGAAGCGCCGTGGGACGCCATGGACGCGCTGACGGAATTTGCCCGTAACCGCGGCCTGACCATGCTCGAAGTAACCATCGGGTGGCTTCTTGCCGTTCCCGGATTGAGCTCGGTTATTGCCGGAGTGACTAGTGCTGACCAGATTCGGGAGAATGCGGCAGCAGCGACCTCGTGGTCACCGACTCCGGAAGAATTCGACGAGATCTCTGAACTGTTTGCCGTTTAGTCTGCTGTGACGGGCGACATGTCGCTCACATCAATGCCGAGAGCTTTATTGAGCGCCATGGCCTGAGAATTTAACAGGTCAAGCTGTTCAACGAGAACGTTGAACTCATCAACGCGCGCGTTGAGCGCGGTTCGCTGGACTTCGAGCTCGGCTTTACGGGCATTGAGTGCGTCACGGTCACGAACAAACGTCGATTGTGAGGTGTAATAGCCGGGCGTATTGGAGTTCGCGTTGAAGCGGTCAATCGCTGTGTTGAGGGCTGCTGTGGCCGATTCGTAGTTGGCGCGCTCTGCGTCAATCTCGGTTTGCATCGCAACGAGTTCTTTTCCAACCCGTTCTATTTCGGTGACGATTGTCGTAATCACCGTTGAGGCCTCGGCGGCGAGGGCAACGCACGCACCTCGACGATCAAAGTATCGGTCGTAGACAGCGGTGAGTTCGTTGTTGACGATGGGAACTTCGGTTCCCAGAATCGCAAACAGTTCGGTGACGGGAATCTCTCCGTTTTCATCGCGGTAGACGTCCACTCGTTCGCGGACTACCGGGTCGGTGATTTCGGCGTACGACGCTTTTATCGCCGCGCCGACGCGCTCGCGCTCTGCATCATCGAACCGTGCCCAGACGGCGTGAAGCATTTCGTGCGCAGCGACAACCGGTTCCATCACGCTGAATGTCTCGTCGGTGATGTCGAGCAAGTGGATGCGGTCATCTTTGCCGATGTAACACCCGAGAACGGCAATTCCCTGTTCTTTCGCCGGACAGGCCTCATTGAACGTGTCAACCGTGTGAAGAATAGGCTTCGCTGCGTACAAATAGAAGCGACCCTGTTCTGAGAGTCCAGCATCGTCAACATACGACGCAAGCGTTTCCGTTTCAATAACCTTGCCAACGACGAGCCAGTCGCGAACAATCCCGCGGTTCGTCACAGCCCAGGCTCCGGCTGCAATAATCACCAGTTGCGCCGCAATCGCCACAACAGCGATGATGAGCCCAACAAGTCGCCCGAAGCCGGGAACAAAAACGCGACGATTCACTCTTTCAGCGTATTCGCTAGTGACCCGTCAACGGCGCAAGGAGCTTCGCAATGATGGAAGAACGACCCGTCACCTTTTCTTCGATGTCCGCCGCTGTCGTTCCAACCAGTCCGGCGTTCGCCCCGAGGAAACGGAGAGGTTCGATCTCCCAGCTGGGGGAGCGGTGACCCACCCACGGCAGCGATGTGAGTGCCGTTGACTTCCCGCTGATGAGATCGGCGAGCGTGCGGCCGGCGAGGTTCGTTGTTGTCAAACCGTCACCGACGTATCCACCCGCACTGCCAAGACCGGTTTCCGAATCGTAGGACACGTGAGCGTGCCAGTCGCGAGGGACACCGAGCGGACCGCCCCAGCGGTGCGTGATTTCCATCTCATTGGCGCCGTGGGGGAACATGTCACGAATCGTCTTGGTGAGGTGCTCGAAGACTCCGTCAACACGGTCATACTCGGGGCGGATCGCCGAACCCCAGTGATAGCGTGCGCCGCGACCACCGAACGCAATTCTGTTATCGGCGGTGCGCTGACCGTAAATGACGAGGTGGCGCCCATCACTGAACGTTTGGCCGTGTTCAATTTTGGCTTCTTTCCAGAAGGCCTCCGAGAGCGGCTTTGTCGCGATCATGAGTGAGTAGAGCGGAAGGATTCGTCGCTTGGTTTGTGCGATGGACGCGCCGTAGCCCTCGGTTGCGTTGATGATGTGTCGAGCTGTGACAACGCCACGGTTTGTGACAACGCGTCCCTTTGTCCAGGACAGAACCTCGGTGTGTTCAGCGATTCGCGCACCGCGAGTCTCGACAATCTCTGCGATTCGTCGAACGAGCTTTGCTGGGTGAAGGCGAGCACAGTCTGGTGTGAAGGTCGCACCGAGTGAATGTGACGCACCGACCTCGTCAGCATCGCGCCATTCAAGTTTGTCGATGCCCAGCTTCGTCGTAGCCGCAACTTCCGCTCGAAGAGACTTGGCTTGCGCCGCACTTCTGGCGAAAATCAACGTTCCACCGTGAGACCAATCGCAGTCGATCTTCTCGTCACGAATGACCCGACCGATTTCGGAAATTGACTCGACCATGGCGTCTCGAAGATTCTTCGCAGCGTCATATCCGTACTTCTTCACTAGCGCGTGAGTCGACTTGGGAAAGAGGGCACTCGCCCAACCGCCGTTTCGGCCGGAGGCGCCAAACCCGGCGACGTTCTTGTCGATGAGCAGAATGGAAAGCGACGGCGACGCCTTCTGCAAGTAGTACGCGGTCCACAACCCAGTCAGACCGGCCCCGATAATTGCGACGTCCACCACAGTGTCGCCATCAAGGGCCGGCCTCGGACTGAGGTCGACCGCCTCGTGCCAAAACGAGACGGGTTCCATGAGTTAGAGGAGTTTGGTCGCGCGAGTCAAGACGTCTCGCATGATCTGCTCGATCTCATCGAATTCGGGCTGTCCGATGGTCAGCGGCGGTGCCAACTGAACAACGGGGTCTCCGCGGTCGTCGGCGCGGCAATAAAGACCTGCTTCGTAGAGTGCCTTCGAGAGGAAGCCGCGAAGCAGTCGTTCTGCCTCCGCTTCGTTGAAGGTCTCCTTCGTTGCCTGGTCCTTGACGAGCTCGATTCCATAGAAGTAGCCATCGCCACGAACGTCGCCGACGATGGGGATGTCCTTGAGCTTCTCGAGTGTCCGCTTGAACGCGGGCGCGTTGCGACGAACGTTTCCGTTGAGGTCTTCCTCTTCGAAAATGTCGAGGTTCTCGAGCGCAACCGCTGCCGACACAGGGTGTCCACCGAAGGTGTAACCGTGGGGGAAGTAAGTCTCACCCTTCTTGAACGGTGCGTAGATGCGGTCAGAGATGATCGTCGCGCCAATCGGTGAGTAACCGGAGGTCATGCCCTTTGCGCACGTGATCATGTCGGGAACGTAGCCGTACGCGTTGCACGCGAACATTTCACCGACGCGTCCGAAGGCCGCGATCACTTCGTCGGAAACGAGAAGCACGTCGTACTGGTCGCAGATTTCGCGAACACGCTTGAAGTATCCGGCTTGCGGTGGGAAGCACCCACCCGCGTTCTGGATGGGCTCGAGGAAGACGGCGGCGATTGTGTCCGGGCCTTCCATCTGGATCATGCGTTCGATTTCGTTCGCGGCCCAGAGTCCGTAAGCCTCTTCGGTGACCTTGCCCATGTAACCCTGCTCTTCAGCACGGTAAATGTTGGTGTTCGGTACGTGGAAGGTTCCTGGAACGAGCGGCTCGAACATCGACTTCATGCCGGGGAGACCGGTGATTGCCAACGCGCCCTGAGGGGTGCCGTGATACGCGATGTTGCGTGAGATGACCTTGGTCTTCATGGGCTGGCCCATGAGCTTCCAGTAGTGCTTGGCAAGCTTGAACGCGGTTTCGACTGCTTCA
>WLES01000076.1 GCA_009704155.1 Actinomycetota bacterium
CTCGTCGTAGAGCGCGACGAGACCGCAGCGATGAAGAGCGTTCGCAACATCCTCGGCGTGCACACCATCACGGTCGGGCAGCTCAACGCCTACGACGTGCTCCACGCAGATGACCTCGTGTTCTCGAAGACAGCATTGGAAGCATTCATTGCCTCCAAGACGAAGAAAGAGGTGTCAGCATGAGCGTCCTCGCCATCGCGCTGAACAAAGACCCGCGCGACATCATCATTTCTCCCGTCGTCAGCGAGAAGTCCTACGGACTTATCGATGAGGGCAAGTACACCTTTGTCGTTGCTACCGACGCCAACAAGACCGAAATCAAGCTCGCGGTCGAAAAGATTTTCGGCGTCAAGGTTGCATCCGTCAACACCCTCAACCGCCAGGGTAAGACCCGTCGTACCAAGTTCGGCCTTGGAAAGCGCAAGAACACCAAGCGCGCCATCGTCACCTTGACCTCGGGCACCATCGACATCTTCACGGCTGTCGGATAGGGAATAGGACAGAAGAACAATGGCTATTCGTAAGTACAAGCCCACAACCCCTGGCCGTCGTGGCTCGTCGGTTGCTGACTTCGCGGAAATCACGCGTTCGACCCCCGAGAAGTCGCTCCTGCAGCCGCTTCCCAAGACCGGTGGTCGTAACAACGCTGGTCGTATCACGACCCGCCACATCGGTGGAGGCCACAAGCGCCAGTACCGAATCATCGACTTCCGTCGCAACGACAAGGACGGCGTCAACGCGAAGGTCGCTCACATCGAGTACGACCCCAACCGCACGGCGCGTATCGCCCTCCTCCACTTTGTCGATGGAACAAAGCGCTACATCATCGCGCCGAACAAGCTCAGCCAGGGCGACATCATTGAGTCGGGTCCCTCGGCCGACATCAAGCCAGGCAACAACCTGCCTTTGCGCAACATCCCGGTCGGAACGGTGATCCACGCGATCGAACTCCGTCCCGGTGGTGGAGCAAAGATGGCTCGCTCAGCCGGTGCATCGGTTCGTCTCGTCGCCAAGGATGGCCCCTACGCGCAGCTTCGTCTGCCGTCGGGTGAAATCCGCAACGTCGACGCACGCTGCCGCGCAACCGTTGGTGAAGTTGGAAACGCCGAACAGTCGAACATCAACTGGGGTAAGGCCGGCCGCATGCGTTGGAAGGGTGTTCGCCCGACCGTCCGTGGTGTCGCAATGAACCCGGTTGACCACCCCCACGGTGGTGGTGAAGGTAAGACTTCCGGTGGACGTCACCCCGTCAGCCCGTGGGGTCAGGCCGAAGGCCGTACCCGCAAGGCCAAAAAAGAGAGCAACAAGCTCATTGTCCGTCGCCGCAACGCCGGCAAGAAGCGTTAGTAGGAGCCAGGAATGCCTCGTAGTCTCAAAAAGGGTCCCTTCGTCGATGACCACCTCTACCGCAAGGTCGTGGCACAGAACGAAGTTGGCACCAAGAACGTTATCCGCACCTGGTCGCGTCGATCGATGATCGTCCCGGGCATGCTCGGCCACACGATCGCTGTTCACGACGGCCGCAAGCACGTTCCGGTCTTCGTGACCGAAACAATGGTCGGACACAAGCTCGGCGAGTTCGCGCCCACCCGCACCTTCCGTTCACACGTGAAGGACGACAAGAAGGGCCGTCGCCGCTAAGGCGAGGAGGGAACATCATGGTTGCATCCGTCGCCAAGCTCAAGAACATCCGCGTGACACCGCAGAAGGCTCGCCGTGTCATCGAGATGGTTCGTGGAAAGCGTGTTGAAGAAGCACTCGCGATCCTCAAGTTCGCCCCTCAGGGAGCGTCCACCCCCGTCTTCAAGCTCGTTGCATCGGCCGTTGCCAACGCTCGCGTCACCGCGGACAAGGAAAACGAACCCTTCAACGAGTCGGAACTTGTCATCGACCAGATCTTCGTTGATGAGGGCCCGACGATGAAGCGTTTCCAGCCCCGTGCTCAGGGACGTGCGTTCCAGATTCTCAAGCGCACGAGCCACATCACAGTTGTGCTCAACACACCGGAAGCCCCGACCTCGAAGGCAGGTAAGAAGTAATGGGTCAGAAAGTACACCCCTACGGATTCCGCCTCGGAATCACGACCGACCACCGTTCGCAGTGGTTCTCTGACAGCACCAAGGTCGGAGAGCGTTACTCGGACTACGTCGCTGAAGATGTTCTTCTTCGCCGATTCCTCCAGGAGAAGCTTGACCGCGCAGGCGTATCGCACATGGTCATCCGCCGCACCCGCGACCGCGTAACCGTCGACGTACACGTTGCTCGTCCCGGTGTCGCAATCGGTCGCCAGGGAACCGGACTCGACAAGCTTCGTGACGACGCTCGCGTCCTCACCGGCAAGGTTGTCATCATCAACGTTGTTGAAGCACTCAACCCCGAAGCAGATGCTCAACTCGTCGCTCAGGGAATCGCTGAACAGCTTTCCGCTCGTGTGGCATTCCGCCGCGCGATGCGCAAGGGACTTCAGGGTGCACAGCGCGCAGGAGCAAAGGGTGTCCGCATCCAGGTTTCCGGTCGTCTCGGTGGTGCAGAAATGTCGCGCTCCGAGTTCTACCGCGAAGGCCGCGTTCCGCTCCACACCCTCCGTGCGAACATCGACTACGGCTTCTACGAAGCACGAACCACGTTCGGTCGCATCGGCGTCAAGGTCTGGATCTACAAGGGTGACATCACCAACAAAGAACTCGCAATCGAACAGGCCGCTCAGAAAGCAGCCCGTGGTGGTCGCGACGGCAACCGTGGAGGACCGCGCCGGACTGCAGCACCCCGTGCAGCAGCTGAAGCGCCGGTCGCTACCGCAGGAACAGAGGCGTAAATCATGCTGATTCCCCGTAAGGTCAAGCACCGCAAGCAGCACCACCCCAAGCGCACGGGTGCAGCAACCGGTGGCACCAAAGTCTCGTTCGGCGAGTTCGGTATCCAGGCAATTACCCCTGCGTACGTCACGAACCGTCAGATTGAGTCGGCTCGTATCGCCATGACCCGTCACATCAAGCGTGGTGGAAAGGTGTGGATCAACATCTACCCCGACCGCCCCTTGACGAAGAAGCCTGCAGAAACCCGAATGGGTTCCGGTAAGGGTTCGCCTGAGTGGTGGATTGCGAACGTCAAGCCGGGCCGAGTCCTCTTCGAGGTCGCCGGTGTCCCCGAAGAACTTGCTCGCGAAGCAATGATTCGTGCAATCCACAAGTTGCCGCTCAAGGCGCGCATCATCAAGCGTGAAGAAGGAGACGCATAATGGCCGTCGGAACAAAGACACTCAAGCCTGCTGATCTCAACACGTACGAGAACGAGAAGCTCGTCGACGAACTCAAGAAGGCGAAGGAAGAACTCTTCAACCTCCGCTTCCAGTCGGCAACAGGCCAGCTCGAAAGCCACGGACGAGTCCGCGCCGTCAAGCGCGACATCGCCCGCATCTACACCGTCATTCGCGAGCGTGAGCTCGGAATTCGTGAGACACCGGTTGCTCCGGTCAAGCCCGCGAAGACCGCTGCAAAGGCGAAGTCGTCTGAAGAAACCGTCGAGGAGACCAAGTAATGGCTGCTGAGAAGAAGGTCGAAGCTACGGCTGACAACCGCAACTACCGCAAGGTTCGTCGCGGACTTGTCGTGAGCGACAAAATGGACAAGACCATCACCGTTGTATTGCAGGACCGCATCAAGCACCCGCTCTACGGCAAGGTCATGAACCGCTCGTCGAAGGTGAAAGCCCACGACGAGAACAACACGGCTGGCATTGGCGACCTCGTCGTCATTGCTGAAACCCGTCCGCTGTCGGCCACAAAGAACTGGCGACTCGTCGAGATTGTGGAGAAGGCGAAGTAATTCGCCTCTCGTACTAGGAGAAGAACATGCTGCAACAGGAATCCCGACTTAAGGTTGCCGACAACACCGGCGCCAAGGAGCTGCTCACCATTCGTGTGCTCGGTGGCTCCACGCGCCGTTACGCGCGAATTGGTGACATCATCGTCGCAACCGTCAAGGACGCGATCCCCGGCGGAAACGTCAAGAAGGGTGAAGTCGTCAAGGCTGTCATCGTTCGCACGGTCAAGGAAGTTCGTCGTGTTGACGGTTCCTACATCAAGTTCGACGAGAATGCCGCTGTCCTCATCAAGAACAAGGAAGGCGAGCCACGCGGAACCCGCATCTTCGGGCCCGTCGGCCGCGAACTGCGCGACAAGAAGTTCATGAAGATCGTGTCGCTTGCACCGGAGGTGATTTAGTCCATGGCTAACATCAAGAAGGGTGACACTGTCATCGTCGTCAGCGGAAAGCGCGAGTACAAGGGAAAGACCGGTGAGGTCCTCGAGGTCCTCGTCGAGCGCAACCGCGTCATCGTTCAGGGCATCAACATGGTGACCAAGCACGTCAAGGCTGGCCAGACCACTCGTGGAACGGTCACCGGCGGAATCGAAACCGTTGAGTCTCCGATACACGTCTCCAACGTTGCGCTGATCGACCCCAAGACCAAGAAGGCAACTCGCGTCGGTTTCCGCGTCGAGAAAGTCGTCAAAAACGGCGTAGAGAAGACCGTTCGTGTTCGCTACGCAAAGAAGTCAGGTGAAAAGATCTAATGACCGCTACTGCAGCTGCCGCGGCTGGCAAAATCCAGCCCCGCTTGAAGGCTAAGTATCGTGCCGACATCGTCGGTGCGTTGACGAAGGAATTCTCGTACACCAACCCCCACCAGGTTCCACGCTTGGTCAAGGTTGTCGTCAACACCGGTGTCGGTGAAGCCGCTCGTGACTCGAAGGTCATTGAGGGCGCGATTCGCGACCTCACCGCCATCACGGGTCAGAAGCCACTCGTCAACAAGGCCCGCAAGTCCATCGCCCAGTTCAAACTGCGTGAAGGAATGCCGATTGGTGCTCACGTGACTCTTCGCGGAGACCGCGCCTGGGAATTCGTTGACCGTCTCGTGTCGCTCGCTCTTCCCCGCATCCGTGACTTCCGTGGTCTTTCCGACCGC
>WLES01000077.1 GCA_009704155.1 Actinomycetota bacterium
AATTCAGATGCAAAAGTGAGGCGTCCGAATTGGTCGTTGACAACATCTGGGTTAACACCACTTTCTGCGAGACGCTCCATCGTTCGCACAAAATTGTTGCCGTCGCCGATGACCCACGAGGTTCGCACAATGTAGTGCCGTGAAACGAGGCTGACGAGGGCATCCCCGGCCGCTTTTGTCTGGCCGTAAACGCCGAGCGGCCCGAATTCGGTGTGTTCTGTAGCTTCCCCGTCGAACTCACCGTCGAACACGTAATCACTCGACACGTGAACGAGCGTGATGCGGTGGTCTTCGCAGATTCGTGCCAGCTTGCCGACGCCAACAACATTTGCTTGCCACGAATCGTGACGGCCGTCCTCTGTTTCGGCAAGATCGACCTTTGTGTAGGCGGAAGCATTGATGACCGTCCCAACGGTTGACCAGTTGATCGACGCGTACGCGGCATCATCTGCCAGATCGAATTCGTTGCGGGGCAGTGCGACAGCGCCTGGGAATTCTGCGACGAGTGCTCGCCCCAACTGACCTCCAGCTCCGAGAATCAGGGTTGACAGTGCTGACATCGGTGTTACCTCGCTCAATCGTGGATGCTCTGCATCCTTAACGCTAATTTCAACGTCCGACAAAGGAATGGGCCACTCAATGTTGGCTGTTTCGTCGGCAAGGTTAAGGAAAGTGTATTCAGCATCCGGGCGCCAGTGGTCGTTGACCAAATAGGTGTAGGCGGTGTTCGGTTCGAGGGTTTGAAACGCGTTTCCCACACCGCGGGGAACAAACACAGCGCGCGAGGGGTCGACCTCGAGCGTGAAGGTTTGGCCGAACCATTCACCCTCGCGCAAGTCAACCCATGCACCGAAAATGCGGCCGGTTGCGACGGAGACATACTTATCCCAGGGCTCAGCGTGAATTCCTCTTGTGGTCCCGGTCTTTTCATTGAACGAAATGTTGTTTTGCACGGGACCGAAGTCGGGAAGCCCCAGTTCGATCAGTTTCGTGCGCTGCCAGTTTTCTTTAAACCACCCGCGGTTGTCGCCGTGAACGGGAAGAGTGACAACCACCATTCCGGGGATTGGTGTTGGCGAAACGGAGAGCTGCTGACCGTAGTCCATGGATGCTATTGGCCCTGCTTGCGGTAAAACTCCTCAACCGCGTTCTTGTGGCCTTCCCACCAGTCGCGGTTTACTCGATACCACTCGATGGTTGCTGCAATTCCGTCATCGAAACTGTTGTAGGCAGGCTTCCACCCAAGCTCAGCTCGGAGTTTCGATGAATCGATGGCGTAACGCAAGTCGTGGCCTGGTCGATCGGAGACGAGATCGAACGCGTCCTCTGGTTCGCCCATCGCGACGAGGATTGTCTTCACGACGTCGAGGTTGCTCTTCTCGCCGTCAGCGCCAATCAGGTAGGTCTCGCCAATGACTCCGCGTTCGATGATTCGCAGGACTGCCGCGCTGTGATCGTCTGCGTGAATCCAGTCACGAACGTTCTGCCCCGATCCGTAAAGCTTTGGCCGAATTCCCGACAGGATGTTGGTGATTTGGCGTGGAATGAACTTCTCAATGTGTTGGAATGGCCCGTAGTTGTTCGAACAGTTTGAAATGGTCGCTTGAAGCCCAAACGACCGAATCCACGCCCGCACGAGCAAATCACTGCCCGCCTTCGTCGACGAGTACGGGCTAGACGGGTTGTACGGAGTGCGCTCGGTGAAGCGCTCCGTGTCGTCGAGCTCGAGGTCCCCGTAGACCTCATCGGTCGAGATGTGGTGAAAACGCGTGTTGTGGCGCCGTGCCGCCTCAATCAGGGTGAAGGTTCCCATGATGTTGGTGTCAACAAACGGCCGAGGGTCGTTGAGTGAATTGTCGTTGTGCGATTCAGCAGCGAAGTGAACCACGATGTCAGCATTCGCAACGAGTTCGTTGACGAGCTCCGCATCGCAAATGTTGCCGTAAACAAACTCGACGCGTTCGCCGAGCACCGATTCGATCGACGCCTTGTTTCCCGCATAAGTGAGTGCGTCTAGAACCGTTACGTGGAAGTCGGTGTGTGTGACAACGTGGTGAACGAAGTTAGAACCAATGAAACCGGCTCCACCCGTGACGAGAATTGAGGTCATCAGCGCTCCGCCTTCGCGCGCTCAAGCATGTCGATGAGGTTTGCCCCGTAGCCCGATTTGATCAAGTGAGTTGCCTGTGCGAGGAGTTCGTCGTCCGAGATGAACCCCATTCGCCACGCGGCTTCTTCCGGAGAGCCGATCTTTGTTCCTTGGCGTTTCTCCAGTGTCTTCACATATTCGCCGGCTTCCATGAGCGAATCGAATGTTCCGGTGTCGAGCCATGCCGTTCCGCGCGGTAAGACCTCGACCTGGAGTGTGCCTCGCTCAAGATAAACGCGGTTGACGTCGGTGATTTCATACTCTCCGCGCGCGGACGGCTCGAGTGATTCAGCAATCGCGACAACATCGTTGTCGTAAAAGTAAAGGCCGGGAATAGCGAAATTACTCTTCGGCTTCTCCGGCTTCTCTTCAATCGAAATCGCCGTGCCTGAGCGGTCGAACTCCACGACTCCGTATGCGGTTGGGTTAGACACCTGATAAGCGAAGACGGCAGCACCCTTGATGTCATCAAACTTCGCGAGCTGTTCATCGAGAGTTGCGCCGTAGAAAATGTTGTCGCCGAGCGCGAGGGCAACACTGGAATCCCCGATGAAGTCTTTACCGATAACGAACGCTTGCGCGAGGCCATTGGGCTCGTGCTGCACCGCAAAGCTGACCGTGAGTCCCCAGCGCGAGCCGTCTCCGAGGAGCCGCTGAAACTGGGCTTGGTCCTCAGGGGTCGTGATGACCAGGATGTCCTTGATTCCCACCGACATCAGCGTCGTGAGGGGGTAATAAATCATGGGCTTGTCATAGACGGGTACGAGTTGCTTGGAAATACCCCACGTAATCGGGTGGAGACGAGTGCCAGAGCCGCCGGCGAGAATGATGCCCTTCATAAGTCCAGCCTAATTGACAGATACTTTCTTGGTATCGTTGAAGGACGGTTGGATCGTATTCGCAGGGGGATTTCCATGAAGGTTGCCATTCTCGGCACCCGTGGTGTTCCGCCAAAGTACGGAGGATTTGAAACCCTCGCTGACGAGTTAAGTAGGGGTTTGGCTCTGCGCGGTCATGACGTTGTCGTTTATTGTCGGCCCGGTTACGGTTACCCCAAGCGGGCCAAACTCGCAAAGGGCCTCACCGCCGTGAGAACACCGTCAATCAAGTCGAAGTTCTTTGAATCCCTCACCGCCGGCGTAACTTCGGCTCTGCACGCATCGTTCGTCGAACGTCCAGATGTGGTTGTGTTCTGCAACCCATCAAACATTTGGGCTCTGAAGCTGCTTCGGCTTTTCAGAATTCCTGGTGTTTTACACATGGCGGGACTCGAATATCGACGCGTCAAGTGGAAGGGGATCGGGGCTTCGGTGTTGCGAGCGGCGACCCACTCGGCAGTCCGATCACCAATCGACCTCATGACCGACAACGATGCCGTCGCCGATTGGTACCGCGAAACCTTCAATCGTGAATTGCACGTCATCAAATACGGCGCCAATGCTCCGACGCGGAATGACGACGTCGTTGCCGAGTTTGGACTCACCCACAAGGGTTATGACCTCGTCGTCGCCCGCTGGGATGCCGACAACCACGTCGCTGAAGCGATCGAAGCCCACGCTCTCTCCGGCATCGACACACCTCTCGTTGTCGTCGGCTTTACCGACAAGATCGACGAGTATGGCGCACGCATTCGAGCTGCTCTCGCCAACAATCCTCGAGCCATCTCATTGGGATCCGTGTGGGATCAAGACAAACTCGCAGCGCTTTTCGCCGGCGCCAGAGTTTATGTGCATGGCCACAGCGCGGGGGGAACGAACCCGGCACTACTTCTTGGGGCAACATCGGGCGCTGAAGTCTTCGCGCACGGCAACCCGTTCAACCGAGAAGTTGTCGGCGACAACGCGTGGCTGTGGATGACGGTTGCCGATCTCGCAGAGTTGTTTCGCTCATTCGACACGTCTTCAACGCGGAAAGCGGAAGTGCTCGAAGCTGCCGTCTCCGCGCGGTACACCTGGGAGGGTGTCGTTTCAGATTACGAAGTCCTTCTCGAGTCGATTGTGGGACGGAAATAGTGCACGCCCGCATTGCCCAGTTTCTGAGCACCTTCGAATCGGGCAACACACTTCCCGACGGCCCGTTGACCGTTCGGTGGTCAACTCCGGCAACTAAGGCTTTGCCACCTCGCATCGCTGTGATTCTCCACGCGCACTACCCCGATGTCGCACTCGAGCTGATCAACGCCGTGAACGACATGGGTCTGGCGTTCGACTTGTTTGTGACGACAAGTCGAGGCGACGTTTCTGAGGCAATCCACACGAACGTGCCTTCCAACGCGCGTGCGACGACCGTGTTCGAAGTGGAGAACTTCGGGCGCGATGTTATGCCGTTTATTCGAATACTTGACACTATTGGCCTCGACCAATACGCGGCTGTTCTCAAACTGCACACGAAAAAGACCGTTGGGCAGAGCTACGGCGATGTGTGGCGCGACGAAATAATCGGCCAGCTCATCCCGGCAGTGTCACACGCTAAGTCGTTCCTCGCGCGTTTGGATACAACTGGTTGGGGAATTCTCGGACCGTCCAGCTTCTTGCTCACTGACTCCAGCCGATTTTGGGGTGCGAATCGGGCGCGAACGACGAAGCTTCGACGGAGATTCTCATACGTCGGCGGGTCACATGACCTGGAATTCTTTGCAGGAACAATGTTATGGTTCAAGCCAGCCGCTCTTCAGAACCTCCCCAACATCGTTCGCGAAGAGTCGTGGGA
>WLES01000078.1 GCA_009704155.1 Actinomycetota bacterium
AAACGGAAGCGCGCGCATCGGTGAAGGAATCGGCGCGTGCGATGACACTAAGAACGCGACCACCGGTGGACACGAAACCACCCTCTGAGCTCGCCGTCGCGGCGTGCGTGATGGAGATCCCCGGAATCGCTTCAGCTTCGCTGAGCCCCGAGATGGGGCGACCTGTTTCGGGCGACTCTGGGTAACCTTCGCTTGCGAGGACAACGGCCACAGCCACTTGGTCGCTGAAGACCGGGAGAGGTGCGGACGCAAGAGTCCCCGTCGCCGTCGCGAGCAACAGTTCGGCTAGGGACGAATCGAGGCGTTCAAGAACGACTTGGGTTTCGGGGTCCCCAAATCGCGCGTTGAATTCGATGACTCTGACGCCTTGAGGAGTAATGATTAACCCGCAATAGAGGAGTCCGATGAACGGGGTTCCTCGCCGAGCCATTTCCCGAACGGTTGGCGCAGCGACCGTGTCGACGATGTCGCGCACGAAGTTTTCCGGCAACCAGGGAAGTGGAGAGTAAGAACCCATTCCGCCGGTGTTGGGCCCCTCGTTGTTGTCGAACGCTCGTTTGTAGTCCTGAGCGGGAGAGAGCGGAACAACGGTTTCGCCGTCCGACAGAACGAACAGTGAAACCTCGTCGCCGTCGAGGAATTCTTCGACGAGCACCGCACCCTGATGAATATAGAACTCTGCGTGAGCACGAGCCGCGTTGCGGTCGGGAGTCACGACGACACCTTTGCCGGCAGCCAAACCGTCCGCCTTAACGACATATGGTGGGCCGAACTCGTCGAGGGCAGCGTCAACTTCCTCGAGGGTCGTTGCACTCACAGATCGGCCGGTGGGGACTCCCGCCGCCTGCATGATCTCTTTAGCAAAATCCTTCGAACCTTCGAGCCGAGCAGCTGATTTATTGGGTCCAAATACCGGGACTCCAGAGGCACGCAGCGCATCAGCGACTCCGGCAACGAGTGGCGCTTCCGGGCCGATGATGACGAGTTCGAAGCCTTGTTCGACGGCGTAGTCTGCGACGATGCGGCCGTCCGAGACGTTCATCCCAACGACGTCGATGACGCTCGCAATCCCCGCATTACCCGGCGCAGCGACAATCTCGTGTTTCTCGCGGTCGCGCAAGAGCGTGTTGACGATAGCGTGCTCACGTGCGCCCGAGCCGAGGACGAGAATCTTCACACCCAAAACCCTACCTTCACCCCTGCTAGCGTGAACGCGTGCCTCTTCCCCGAATCTCGCCCGACGCTGGACACGCTGCGATGAACACCGTGGCGGACGGGGGTGATGACCGCGCAGTTATGGCGACGGCAGTGCGCTGGATCCTGCAAGAACTTTCGCGGATTGCACCGGGGCACGCGGTCGAAGTGCGCGTCCCTCCGTTTGGCGCGGTCCAGATTGTTGATGGACCAGGGCACACTCGTGGGACTCCGCCCAACGTCATCGAGTTGGACGCACAGACGCTCGTGAATTTGGCACTCGGCGCCGAAACGTGGAGCGCAGCTGTCACGCGCGGTGCCGTCTCGGCTTCTGGCACAAGGGCGACACTCGCTGAACTACTCCCGTTGCGCAACCTGTAACAATAGTTGTATGCCCACTCAGGACGTCACGATTCGCAAAGCCCCGAGACTCGCCGTTTTCGTCGGGACAGGGGCAGTGCTGGGAATCATCGCAGCGGCAATCGCAACGACGGCCCTTCCCGTTGATCCAGCGGTCGGAGCTTTCGCAACGTGGGGCTTTTTCTCCATCATGTTTTCACTTATCGGGATGGGTGTTTTTGCTGGACTCGCGCTCATCGTCGATCGGCGATCGCGCAGCCACTCCGCGACGGCTCGCGTGACGAAAAAGAAGCCTTAGGACGACTGGTTTTCTTCAACCCAGCGGAGGTATTCGGCTGACACGGTTCCGGTCACGTAGTCACCCGTGAAACACGACATTTCAAGACTCGCTACCGAACTGCCTTCGATGATGGCAGCCTCCATGTCGGCGACCTCTTGATAGATGAGGTGGTCGGCACCAATTTCACGAGCAATCTCAGGAATCTTGCGACCAGCCGCGACGAGCTCTGCACGACTCGGCATGTTGATCCCGTAGACGTGGGGGTATCGAACGGGCGGGGCAGCAGACGTAAATGTCACCGAGTTTGCACCGGCATTTCTCGCCATTTCGACAATCTCGCGCGACGTAGTTCCACGAACGATTGAGTCATCGACAATCAGCACGTTCTTACCCTTGAATTCGGTCGGCATCGCATTGAGCTTCTGCCGCACGCTCCTCGTCCGAGCTTCTTGCCCAGGCATGATGAAGGTTCTTCCGATGTAACGGTTTTTGTAAAACCCTTCGCGGTATTCGATACCGAGTTTGCGGGCGACCTGCAGGGCGGCTGGGCGCGATGAGTCCGGTATCGGCATCACCACATCGATTGCACCCGTTGGCGCGTATTTTGCGATGGTGTCAGCGAGCCGATCACCCAGACGGAGTCGCGCTTCGTAAACGGAGATGCCGTTCATGATGGAATCGGGACGAGCCAGATAGACGTATTCAAACGAACACGGAATGAGAACGGGGTTCTCAGCGCACTGTCGAGAGACCATGTCACCGTCTGGCGAGATGAAGATTGCCTCGCCCGGTGCGACATCTCGGACGGTGTCGTACCCGCCTGCCTCAAGAACGAGAGATTCGCTTGCGACGGCCCACTCAGCTCCGACAAGCCCGGCGTTACGCCGGCCGAGCACGAGCGGTCGGATTCCGAACGGGTCGCGGAACGCGAGCATTCCGTGCCCCGCGATGAGGGCGATCGCGCCGTATGAACCTTCGACTCGTTTGTGAAGACGCTCCACAGCGTCGAACACGTCGTCTGGAGAGAACTGCGCCACCGACGTAGACGCCTGTAGTTCATGGGCGAGCACGTTGACCAAGAGCTCGGTGTCACTCTGGGTGTTGAGGTGCCGCCTGTCGTCTTCGTGAAGTTCACGCGTGAGCTCGCGGGTGTTCGTGAGGTTTCCGTTGTGAACGAGAATGATTCCGTAAGGAGCGTTGACAAAAAAGGGTTGTGCTTCTTGCTCGCGCGACGCGTTCCCTCTCGTTGCGTACCGCACGTGTCCGAGGCCAAAGTTCCCTGCAAGCCCTCGCATGTCCCTTGTTCGAAACGCCTCGCGAACCTGGCCTTTGGCCTTCGCCATGTGAAGGGTTCGACCCTCGCACGTGGCGATTCCCGTCGAATCTTGACCGCGGTGTTGCAGAAGCGCGAGTGCGTCATAGATCTGCTGATTGACGGGTGTGGAGGAGACAATTCCGACGATGCCGCACATGCCCGGACGTTCCCCTTCCGCAGCGGTCGTCACTCGACGACGCACCTAATACTCTCACACGGCGCTCGCTAGACTTCAATGGTGACGGGCGATGCGTACGCGAAAGCCGGTGTAGACACCGAAGCGGGAGACCGCGCTGTCGAACTGATGAAGGCTGCTGTTGCTGCAACACACGGATCGACGATCTTGGGTGGAGTCGGGGGCTTCGCTGGCTTGATGGACGCAGCGTTTCTTAAGGACTACCGACACCCAATTCTTGCGACATCGACAGACGGCGTTGGCACGAAGATCGCTATTGCCCAGGCGCTTGATGTTCACGACACCATCGGCCAAGACCTCGTCGGAATGGTCGTGGACGACATTGTTGTTGTCGGCGCCAAGCCCCTTTTCATGACCGATTACATCGCGTGCGGCAAGGTCGTCCCGGAGCGAATTGCTGACATCGTGCGAGGAATCGCCGAAGCGTGTGCGGCAACGGGCACGGCTCTCGTTGGTGGCGAAACCGCTGAACACCCAGGGCTTTTGGGCGCCGACGATTACGACGTTGCCGGCGCTGCCGTTGGCGTCGTCGAGGCAGACGACATGCTCGGGCCAGACAAAGTTGAACACGGGGATGTCGTGATTGCGCTGGCGTCGAGTGGACTCCACTCCAACGGCTATTCGCTCGTTCGGCACATTCTGTCAACGACGAAACGAACTTTTGACCAGTCAGTCCCGGAGTTTGACCGAATCCTTGGCCAGGAACTCCTCGAACCCACGCGTCTCTACACAGCTCCGCTACTTGAGACGCTCGCCGCCCACCCCGGCGCAGTTCACGCTCTCAGCCATGTCACGGGCGGGGGCATCGCCGCTAACCTCGCGCGAGTTCTCCCGGTGGGAACGTGGGTCGACATCGATCGCGCAACCTGGTCACCGCCAGCAGTTTTCCGCGTGCTCGCGGAGTGGGCGTCGGAAAAAATCCAAGCAACAGAGGGAACCTGGAACCTGGGAATCGGCATGCTCGCGGTTGTATCTCACGGTTCCGCCAGCACGCTCACACGAGAGTGGTCCGAAGCCGGCATCGACTCGTGGGTCGTTGGTCACGTCTCGAACCGAGAGACCGACCTTAGTGATTATGTGAGTGGCGCAAAGGGCGTCACGGGTGGCGCCGTTCGGTTGGTCGGAACCTACGCCGACTGAGCTTTGTCGTCTTCCGATTCGACGTCGTCGTTTGTGTTTGGAGTTGCTGCAAAGTCAGCCCACTTGTCGAGATCGATCCCGGAGTCGTCCGAGCCGCGAAGTTCAGACTGGAGAGCTGACAAGTCGGTGTCAGGACTGAAGTACTTCAACTCGCGCGCGACTTTGGTGTGCTTTGCTTTTTGGCGACCGCGGCCCATAGTGGACCCCCTTCACGTTCAGCCTCACGCGCGACTGCGGGTCACGCGGGCTTGTAGACAGTCAGTTTATCACGCGACGAGAAATGCGCCCACGACGTTATACCCAGCCAGGGCACACATCACCCCGCCGGCGATGTGGA
>WLES01000079.1 GCA_009704155.1 Actinomycetota bacterium
AGCACAGAGCCGACCAGGTTTCCCACTGCCCACAGCGACGTGAGTACACCGTAGGTGGCTTCGTTTGCTCCGAGCTCGTCCATGACAAGGAAGACTTCGCCAGTGTTGACAACTCCGATGGTCACAATGAATGCACCGAGCATTGCGGTGACCGCCTTGAGGAGAGGGTCGCTCCACAAGTGCTGGTAGCCGGCAACAGCCGATTCCCTCGAGTCCTTGTGGGGCCTGTGCCCCGCGCGGTTGACGTTAAGAATGAACGGCACAAACGCGAGAAGGGCGAAAGTCACGGCATCGATGATGAATGGCCACACGTAGCCGGTGGTCGCGACGAGCACGCCGGCCGCAACTGGTGCTGCGATGTTGGCAACTGACGAGTACCCGAGTGAAATTCCGTAGGTCCTCGTAAGGTCTTCCGGTGCGGCGATTTCTGGAATCACCGATTGCCACGCAGGTGAGTCGACCGCTCCTGCGACGTTGTAGAGGAACACTGCACTGAGCACAGCCCAAAACGGCATGTCGATGATGAAGACGAGGGTAAGAACAACTTGCGCGATTGAGACCACGGGAATGATCTGCTTCGTCGAAAAGCGATCCGCAATCCAACCAGCCCACGGGCCGAGCAAAATATAGGGAAGCCCGGCGGCGATGAACAGGGCAGAAACAGCGATCGGGCCTTGGTCGCGTTCACGGAAAATCAAAGCCCAAATGACAAGCGAAGTTCCGAAATCACCAATCGCACGAGCGACAGCGATGGCGTGAATCGCACGCCACCGAGTCACGATGGCGCCCGAAACGGAGGTGCTCATGAAATGAACTCCCGAAGATCTGCCTCGAGCGCGGCCACAACCTGGTTTACTCTCTCGGTGCGGTTATCGCCGTCAGTCACTGCCGCGTCAATGTAAATCTTGAGCTTTGGCTCGGTCCCCGATGGCCGCACGATTACTCGCGAGCCACCGTCAATCGTCAGGCGAATGAGGTCGCTTGGAGGGAAGTTCTCGAAACCGTCGGCAAAGTCGTCGATTGCGGTGACCGCTCGGCCTGCGAGAGTTGCTGGTGGCGCTGTGCGGAAACGACCCGAAATCGCCGGGATGTCCGTCAGGTTGTTTACACGGATAGAAATCTGTGTTGACGCGAATGCGCCAAACGTGTCAGCAAAGTCGCCGAGATGTTCAGCGACGGTCTTTCCATCGGCTCGCAACTCGCCGGCCATAGCGAGGAAGTCGACGGCAGCCGATATTCCGTCTTTGTCGCGCACCTTGATTGGGTCGACGAGATAACCGAGGGCTTCTTCAAAGCCAAAGATGAGGTTCGGCACTCGATTGACGTATTTGAACCCCGTCAGGGTGTCGGAATAGGGGATCCCGTAGTGAGCTGCGACCGCCCGAAGCGCTGGAGACGAGACGATCGATGCAGCAAGGGCGGCAGGCTTTCCGGAGCCTTTGTGCCGCTCAGCTGCGCGCCAACCCAGAAGTGCGCCGACTTCGTTGCCCGTGAGGCGACGCCACTCTCCGTCATCCTTGATGGCAACGGCGAGGCGGTCGGCGTCGGGGTCGTTTGCGATGATGAGTTCAACTCCAGCGCTGTCCGCGGTCGCGTAAGCGAGGTCAAGGGCCCCTGGTTCCTCTGGATTGGGGAATGCGACCGTCGGGAACGCGCCGTCCGGGTGGATTTGCTCTGAGACAACGATGGCGTTCCCCAAGCCGCTCGCGAGATACGCACGGTTGGACACGTCCCAGCCGACTCCGTGCATCGCGGTGTACACGAAAGGAATAGGCGTAGCGGGGTGCGTTGACATTGATGCCGTTGCCGACACGTAGTCGTCGATGAGCGATTCTGGCGCGAGAGCATACGAGTCGGAGCGCGGGTATTCAGCGACAGGAATTGACGTTGCTGCCACGATGAGCGCTTCGATCTCGTGATCAGCTGGTGACACGATCTGCGATCCGTCATCCGCTCCGCCGAGGTAGACCTTGTAGCCGTTGTCGCGCGGCGGGTTGTGGCTTGCCGTCACCATCACGCCCGCAGAGACGTTGAGGGCGCGAACCGCCGTCGCGACGACCGGTGTGGGAACGACGTGCGGGAAGAGCGTCACGGCAATTCCGAGCCCGGCGAAAATCTCGGCGCTGTCGCGTGCGAACACGTCTGAATTGACGCGGCCGTCATAACCGATGACGACAGAGGGTGAGCCATCTCGGTGAAGGAGAAACTGACCAAACCCGTAAGCGGTTTGTTGAACGAGCACACGATTCATCCGATTGGGTCCAGCGCCGAGTTCGCCGCGAAGTCCGGCTGTGCCAAACGCAAGGCGAGCGTCGAATCGGTCGTGTAAGTCGTCAATCGCCGCACTGTCCCCAATAGCGGCAAGGTCAATCAGCGCCCGCAGTTCAGCCGCAGTTTCCGGGTCGGGGTCTTGTGAAAGCCACGCGTTGGCGCGCGCAAGCAGGTCAACGTTCGACACGACTAGTCCTTTGTGATGGTGTTGACGACGTCAGCAAGCAGTTTTGAGATGACCGGCTCGGCATCTTTACCAGCTGCAATCACCTCTGCGTGGCTGAGTGGCTCCCCGAGCCCTGCCGCGAGATTGGTGATGAGCGAGAAGCCAATCACTTCCATGCCGGCTTCCCGCGCTGCGATTGCTTCAAGTGCTGTCGACATGCCGACGATCTGTCCGCCCATGCGGCCCGCCATCTGCACCTCTGCCGGAGTCTCGTAGTGAGGGCCGCGGAATTGAACGTAAACACCCTCGTCGAGGCTCGGTTCGACGGTGCGCGCGAGGTCGCGAAGACGGGCCGAATACAGGTCGGTGAGGTCAATAAACGTTGCACCTTCGAGGGGAGAGGTTGCCGTCAGGTTGATGTGGTCGTTGATGAGGACGGGCGTTCCCGGCTGCCACGACTCCTTGAGCCCGCCAGCGCCGTTCGTGAGAACCATAATTCTGGCACCGGTGGCGGCCGCGGTACGAACAGAGTGGACAACGCGTCGCACGCCGTGGTCTTCGTAGTAGTGAGTTCTGGCACCAATGACAAGGGCGTGCTGGCCGCTCGCGGTGCGGATCGATCGAATGGTGCCGACGTGACCTTCAACAGCTGGCTTCGAAAATCCCGTGACTTCTGTTGCGGGAAACTCTGCGACGGTCTCGCCGATGAGGTCAGCGGCTTTTGCCCACCCTGAACCGAGTGTGAGTGCGATGTCATGTTTCGCGACGCCCGTCTTTTCAGCGATTTGGGCAGCGGCTTCGCTGGCAATCTGCTTCGGGTCGGTGTTGCGGTCGTCGAGGGGATGCGTGGTGTCATGCGTCATAGCAACAGCCTAGAACTCAATTGCGTGCGGTGAAACGTGGAACGGGTGGAACAATAGACACGTGCCCGCCCGTTCGTCCGTTCCCCATCGTGTTGTCGTTATTGGCGGCGGACCTGGTGGTTACGACGCCGCTCTCGCGGCGGCCCAATTAGGGGCAACGACGACGTTAATCGAGCGCAGTGGTGTCGGTGGGAGTGCAGTGCTCACCGACGTCGTTCCATCGAAAACACTCATCGCCACGGCTGACGCGGCGATTGCTGTAGGGGAATCGCACGACCTCGGCGTTCACTTCTTTGTTGATGACGATAAAGGGCACCCTCGCAAGCCCACCATCGCGGTGAATCTTGCCGTCGTCAACGAGAGACTTCTGCGCCTTGCCAAAGAAACGTCAACCGACATGGCTGCGACGCTCACGGCAGCCGGCGTAACGGTCGTCATGGGTGAGGGCCGGCTCGACGGCACCCGCCGCGTTGTCGCGAAGACTGCTGGCCCAACGGGTGAGGATTTCGACTCGTTCGACGCCGACACGATCATCCTCGCCGTCGGCGCACGACCTCGCACACTTCCCACCGCTGAACCCGACGGTCAGCGAATCCTCACGTGGACGCAGCTCTACAACCTGACGGAAATCCCGGAACATCTCATCGTCATCGGTTCCGGTGTTACGGGGGCGGAGTTTGCGTCGGCGTACACAAACCTTGGGTCGAAAGTGACGCTCGTGTCGAGTCGCGATC
Source organism: Actinomycetota bacterium (assembly GCA_009704155.1). GTDB lineage: Bacteria > Actinomycetota > Actinomycetes > Actinomycetales > Microbacteriaceae > MWH-TA3. Next base: position 4,035 of record WLES01000079.1, read on the forward strand.
GGGTTCTTCCCGGTGAAGACAAGGACGCTGCCCAGGTTCTCGAGGACGTGTTCACCCGCCGCGGGATGACTCTCCAGTCGAAGAGCAGGGCCGACAAGGTCGAGGTCACAGAAAACGGTGTGCTCGTCTCGCTCGAAGGTGGCGCCACGATTGCCGGCTCGCACTGTCTCATGGCGGTTGGGTCGATCCCGAACACGGCAACACTCGGACTCGAGGAGGCCGGTGTGACTGTCGGTGACTCGGGGACGATCACCGTCAACAAGGTCGCCCGCACGTCCATCAGCAACATCTACGCCGTCGGTGACTGCTCAGACGCCCCTCCGCTCGCGAGTGTCGCGTCGCACCAGGGTCGAACGGCTGTCTTCCACGCGCTGGGAGATTTCGCAAAGCCACTCGACACTCGGCTTGTGTGTTCAAACATCTTCACGTCTCCCGAAATCGCCTCGGTTGGCTACACCGAACACGACGTGGAAAGCGGACTCGTCAACGGCATCGTCCACAAACTCGACCTCGACGCAAATCCGCGGGCGAAGATGCAGGGCACGACCGACGGGTTCGTCAAGCTCATCGCACAACCCGAATCAGGAATCCTGATCGGCGGCGTCATCGTGGCACCGCGCGCATCCGAACTGATCAACTTCTTGAGTTTCGCGATGGAGCACCGCCACACGGTTGACCAAATCGCCCGCTCGTGGAGTGTCTATCCGTCGTTGGCGGGTGGCATCTCCGAAACAGCCAAGGGCATGCACCAACTCAAGAAATAGAAGCGTTTAGTCGTTCTTTTCG
>WLES01000008.1 GCA_009704155.1 Actinomycetota bacterium
CAACGTCCCATTCGCCGTTGTCCTGTTTGCGCTTGTACAGCCCCGACTCAGCGTCCCATTCCCATGACGGAATCGTGTCCTTGGAAAACTGAAGGGTGATCGTTGAAACGGACTGCCCAAACTGAACCGCGGTCGGCATCGCACCGGGCGCCGCGTAGAGAAACGCCACCCCGGGAGCTTCAAGATCGGAACGATCGATAACGGCCTGACGAGCGCGCACGACCACGTCATGCGGCCCAGCTTTTTCCTTCGTGCGCGACATGTACGCATCACCCTCGTTGATGCCGTGAATGAAGTTGACGACCTGGGTCGAGCGCATCATGTTGACGAACGGAGTCTGCCCACCCGAATAGGCGATGATTCCCTTGAACGGACTGGCGATGTCGGGGTCCATGGGGCGGATAGAACGGACTGGACCTATTTGCTCCGGAACGGTCGAATGCCAAATCGCAACGTAACGGGTCATCCCGCCTTCGACGAGTTCCTCGAAAACAATGTCTGTCTGATTGAGGCCGTACTGGGGTCGTGCATCAGGGTGGTTATCAATCTTTGCCATGAAGACGGGGTGTGCCGGCAAGTCGTCGACATACTCGAGACCGGTCAGCGGGGCGATGACCGGTTCGGTTTCTGGGGCGGCGGTTGCGGATGCGGTCGGACTCGGTGTTGGAATCGGCGGCGGAGCCGAACAGCCACCGGTAAGGAGTGCGACGGCGGTCGCGACAGCCAGGAAGGGAGTGATGCGTTTCATGGGTTGTGGCCTGTCTTTACTTGACGAAGTCGGCGCCGAGCACGACATACACACGCGCACCACGGTACAGCTCAGACTTTTGGATGAGCTCGATTCCCAGCGCGTTCGCAATACTCTCCGCGAGCAACTGGTCAGCTGGATATCGGTAGACGATGACGCTCTCCTTGACAGTTGTTTCTGATGCATCGGCGATCGTCGGTTGCGGCCAGTTCTGTGACGTCAGGATCGCAGCGACGTCCGCTGGGAGAGTGGGCGACGTGGTTCCGTTGAGGATGGTCAAAGTCACCGCTGCGAACTGGCGTTCGGTAAGAGTCGTGGGGTCGAGGAACGTCGGAGTTGGCGTGGGAGTTGGCGTGGGAGTTGGCGTTGGGCCGAACGATGGAATCTGGAAATTGAGACGTGCATCGATTACGGTAATCCCCGCGAGCGCCACGACGATAATCACACCGCTGGACCCGAGCACCGAGAGTGCCTTAACCCACCACGGAAGACGGCGCACTGGACGTCGGTGCGACCCTGACCTTCCGGTCACCGCCTCAGCTTTATCAAAGCGGTCTTGCGGGTAGTTGCTCATTCGGTGTTCTCACTCTCCAGACCTACGCGCTACTCGTTGTTGTCGGACCTGTGCAAACGATGAGGTGAGGACGGGGTCGTAGCGACGCGCGGCGGCTCCCTCCATTATCCCGTAGACCCGTTGGTAGTAGCGCACAAGCGACATCCGCCAGTGTTTTCGAACCAGCGACTCTTTGCCGCGAGTAGCACCCCAGTGAATGCGCTCGAACTCGATGAGGTCGATTTCCTCGGCCGTGAGCCCACCCTCGGGCGCGAGAACGATTGACCGGCCGAGCGGATCAACCCCCGCGATAGGTTTCCCGTCGCGCGTCAACACAAACGGGTCGGATATTCCGGCGCGGGTCGATGCGTCGTCGAGACCGGGAAGCACGCGCCGACCGTCCAGTGAGATCCAACGGATTTTTGCGGAGGTGCAGTATTTCCGGAACGCCGCACGCTGCGCAGGGTCTAGGTAGACGAGCACGGCCGGTGACCACACCACAATCGTCGAGCGCGGTGCAGCTTTTCGAGCGCGAGCGACCGCGGCGCGAACCTCGGCAACGGCGTCCCCGGCAGTCACGCTGACCAACGCTTCCCTCGCGAGCAGCACAGCAGCGCGAACGAGTTCGAGGCGGTCGGCCTGCTCAGGCCACACCAGTGCCTCGAGCCATGCTCTGTCGCCCGCGTTTGAGAGATCGAGCGGGGAAACATCGATGCCCTCGCGGTGAACAATGTTCGGCATGCGGAGCTCAGCCGCACCCCAGCCTTCGATATTGGACTGCAACACGACCGTTGACTCCCCGTTGGGCGGGTCGAGGGAAATTGTGCGGCCGCGCGCCGTCATGCGATACGAATACACATCGGGAATGAGAGTGAGCCCTGCTGACGCCCCGATCTCAATCAGCGAAATCGGTCCCCGTATCTTCTGGAGAGCGATGACGAGCGGAGAACACCGACGCGGGTCGTTCGTCTGAACTGAACGCGAGCGTGCCAACCGCGCAATCTTTGTCCACAGAGCAACAAAATCCTCTCGTGATTCCGTGAACGGTCGAAGTGGAACACCGGCTAACCGTGCACACGCAAGAAGGAGCGCCGGCTGCCTTTTGGCAACAGGAAGTTTGACAATTTTGGCGAGAAGCTCGTCGTCGTCGGCAAGACCAAGCGCCCAATTTCGATAGCGCGGAGACTCCGAGCCTTCGTTGTCTGCGAACCGCCGCAACCACTCCGCGGCTCGGTCGCGTTCGCTCACGGGCATGTTCACGAGTTTAATAGGACGTATGACACAGAAGCCTTCTGAGCGCACTCCAGAGGAGTGGCGCGCAATCCTCTCCCCCGAACAATTTCACGTGCTGCGCGAAGCCGGCACGGAACGTCCGTTCACGGGGGAGCTCCTCAACGAGGAGCGAGCCGGGCTCTATGCCTGCGGAGGTTGCGGAGCCGAATTGTTCAAGTCGGGCACCAAGTTCGATAGCCACTGCGGTTGGCCGTCGTTCTACGAATCGATCAACCCTGACGCCGTCACGCTCATCGAGGACCGCTCGCTCGCACAGGTTCGGACTGAGGTTCGATGTGCGGAATGCGACGGACACCTCGGTCACGTCTTCCCTGACGGTTTCGGCACGCCGACGGGACTTCGCTACTGCATGAACTCGCTCGCGTTGAAATTCACTCCAGAAGACTGAACTGAGCCGCCTGCGGGAATCGAACCCGCGACCTTCTCATTACGAGTGAGACGCTCTACCGACTGAGCTAAGGCGGCGTGCCAAACGGCAACCGCACCAGATTAGCACGGTCGCCGCGGCTCGACGCTGGCTAGTTTTCGACTATTCCGGACGCGACAACGAACAGCGCCTCAAGCGACAGCAACGGGGTGACATTTCGGTCGATTCGGTGCCGTGCCGTCGCAATCGCATCGATGATTCGAATCGCGTGCTCCGAATCATGCCGTGCAAGCCAGTCCACCATTTCGCTTCGTAATTCCTCATTGGTTAGGGGGACCTGACCGTCGAGCTCGATCACGACGATGTCGCGGAACATCGATTCGAGATCGGTGAGGACACGATCGACTCCGTCTCGAAGCGATCGAGTTGCTCTGCGCTTGTGGTTTTCTTCCAGTGCGCGAACCTGGGCGCGCAGAGCTGGCGGAACTGCTTCTCCGCTGGCAATTCCGAGTCGCTGGAGGAACTCGGTGCGTTCAGCGCTGTCGCGCGCTTCCGTGTACGCCTTGGCGTCTTCGGTGGCGAGCGCGACGATGTCGGCGGCGGCATTGACCGCACCGGACACCGAGCCAACAGCGAGAACTCGGCGCAAACTCCGCTCGCGTCGCTCCCGCGCCTCTGGTGACGTCGCCAATCGTCGAGCCATTCCGATGTGGGATTGCGCGTGCCTCGCTGACTGCTCCGCTACCGCCGGGTCGGCACCGTCCCGTTCGACGAGCATCCGCGCGATGTCGGGCACCGGCGGGACCCCCAACCGAATTGCCCGCACGCGCGACCGAATTGTGGGAATCACATCGGCCTCGCTCGGTGCGCACAGCAACCACACCGTACGCGGGGGCGGTTCTTCAAGGGCTTTAAGGAGAACATTCGACGTGCGTTCCGCCATCCGGTCGGCGTCTTCAATGATGACAACCCTCCAGGGGGCATTGACGGGGGAACGGTAGGAGGCTTCGACGACATCGCGCACTTCGTCAATGGCGATGAGAACGCGCTCGGTTGTGAGAACTGTGAGGTCGGGGTGAGTCTGGCTGACCACTTGGCGGTCAATGGCATCGGAATCACCACCCGCCCCGAGGAGTTCCGCAGCAAAAGCCCGCGCAATCAGCGAACGCCCGCTGCCCGCAGGTCCCGTGATCAGCCACGCCTGGGCGACAGTGTCTTCGTGCTCCGCGGCCTTACGCATCTGCGCGATGACCGAGTCATGGCCGACCAGGTCATCCCACAGTGTCGTCATAGGAGGGTGCCGAGGCGCTCAAAGATTCGGTCGCGAATCTCTTCCCTCGGAAGGGTTGCGTCGACCACGAGGAATCGTTCTGGCTCGGCACGCGCAATGTCCAGATAGGACTCGCGGACGCGACGGTGGAAATCGAGCGCCTCTGACTCGAGACGGTCGAAGCGTTTGTTCTCAGCAGCCAATCGATCACGGCTCACTGCTGGGTCAAGGTCCAGCAGGATTGTCACATGTGGCTTGAGGCCCTCCGTTGCCCACAGCGACAAATCGCGAATTTCGGTTGCGTCGAGGACTCTGCCGGCGCCCTGATACGCGACGGAGGAGTCAAGATATCGGTCTTGGAGGACGACAGCTCCGCGCTCCAGGGCGGGACGGACGATGGTTGCAATGTTGTGGGCGCGGTCAGCAGCGTAGAGAAGTGCCTCAGAGCGAGGTGTGATGTGGCCGCGGCTGTGCAACACGATTTCGCGAATATCTTTTCCAAAATCGGTGCCGCCCGGTTCGAACGTCTGGACGACTTCGCGACCGCGTTCTTCGCACCATTCGCGGATGAAAGCGATTTGGGTGCTCTTTCCCGAACCGTCTCCGCCTTCCAGCGTGATGAACAACCCCGACATTACTTCGCCTTCACGCGACGAGCGGTGGGCTTCTTTTTAACAGGACCCTTCGCCCGTCGATCTGCGAGAAGTTCGACGGCTCGGTCGAAGGAGACTTCCTCCGGCACTTCGCCCTGCGGGATTGTCGCGTTCGTTTCACCATCGGTCACGTACGGACCGAATTTACCGCTCTTGATTTTGATGGGCTTGCCCGAAACTGGATCCGGTTCGAGCTCTTTGATGCTCGACGCCGAGCGCGACCCGTACTTGGGTTGCGAGAACTTTTCCAGCGCTTCCTCGAGCGTGATGTCGAAGATTTGCTCCTCAGAGTCGAGCGATCTTGATTCGGTTCCGCGCTTGATGTACGGGCCGTACGGGCCGTTCTGTGCGGTGATCGGCTTTCCAACCTCGACGTCGTCGCCGACAAGTCGAGGAAGCGAGAAGAGTTTGATGCAGGTTTCAAGGTCGACCGTTGTTGGGTCCATCGTCGAGAAGAGCGAGGCTGTTCGCGGCTTCGGATCCTTGCCCTTAATGACCTTCGGTTGCCACTCCGGCAGCGAGTACACCGGTTCGTCGCCGGTCACAATGTCAGGGTCGATTGGCTGTTCAACGATGTACGCGCCGTAACGCCCAACGCGAGCGGTGATCATCGAGGCACCGTCAGAGCTCACCCCGATGGCTGTCGAGCCCGGTTCAGGGGCATCGCGAAGCTCACGAGCTTTCTCCAACGTGAGTTCGTCTGGGGCGAGTCCGTCGGGAATGGAGACGTTCCGCTTCTCGCCTTCGGCGTTGGTGCACTCGAGGTACGGCCCGAACTTCCCGCTCCTGACGACAATCCCATCGTCAAGCGGGAACGAGTTCGTTTCGCGCGCATCGATGTCGGCCTTCCAGTCGACACACGTGTTGACGAGTCCGGCGTGTTCGCCCTTCCCGAAGTACCACTCGGTGAGGTAGTCCTGGCGCGCGAGTTCGCCGTTGGAAATGCGGTCGAGATCGTTCTCGAGTTCAGCAGTGAAGTCGTATTCGACGAAGTCGGTGTAGAACTTCTCGAGCAGTGTGATGACGGCAAACGCGACCCAGCCGGGGACAAGGGCCGTTCCGCGCTTAGTCACGTATCCGCGTTCGAAAAGAACTCCGATGATGGACGCATACGTCGAGGGGCGTCCGATTCCACGCTCTTCGAGCGCCTTGACGAGGCTGGCTTCTGTGTATCGCGGCGGCGGCGACGTGAAGTGTCCTTTCGCTTCAACCTCAGGGACGGTGAGTTGATCTCCAACCGTCAGAGCCGGAATCTTTGACTCGGTGTCGTCGTCATCGTTCCGCGATTGGTCTTGGCCTTCTTCATACGCTGCGAGAAACCCGCGGTTCGTGATTGTCGTTCCGGCTGCTGACAGCGTGGCGGTGCCCAGTTCTCCGACTCCGGCGGTCATCGTGACCGAAACGGTTTCACCCGTTGCATCAACCATCTGAGACGCGACAGTGCGCTTCCAGATGAGGTCGTATAGACGGAGTTCGTCTGCGTTGAGCACGGTCCGCATTTGGTCAGGCGTCTTGAACACATCGCCGGCTGGGCGGATTGCTTCGTGTGCTTCTTGCGCGTTCTTGACCTTCGACTGATACGTGCGGGGTGTGGCTGGAATTGATTGGTCGCCGTAGAGTGCTGCGGCCTGAGCCCTTGCCGCCGTGACGGCTTGAGCTGACAGCGAGATGGAGTCGGTACGCATATAGGTGATGTGCCCGTTTTGGTAAAGGCTCTGCGCGACCCGCATAGTGTCACGGGAGCCGAGCCGAAGCTTGCGACCAGCTTCCTGCTGCAGAGTCGACGTCGTAAAGGGAGCCGCCGGTCGACGCGTGTAAGGCTTTGGCTCAATTGCCGTCACGACCGGCGTTGCGAACTCGAGCGCCGTGGCAAGCGCAGTGGCCGTTGCTTCGTCGAGAACTGTTGCGCCGCTTGTCAGTTTTCCGTTGTCGTCGAAGTCGCGACCCTGAGCGAGCTTCGTGTCGCCCAGTTTTGTCACGCGAGCAGAGAAGTTGTCGCCCGACTTTGTGCTGACGGTGGCCGCGACATCCCAGTACGACGCTGCGACGAATGCGCGACGTTCGCGTTCACGGTCGACGATGAGCCGAAGTGCCGGTGACTGAACGCGGCCAGCGGACAAGCCGCGGCCAACCTTCGACCACAACACGGGAGATAACTGATACCCGAAAAGGCGGTCAAGAATTCGGCGCGTTTCTTGTGCGTCAACCATGGGAATGTCGATTTCGCGAGGGTTCGAAACTGCCTCTGCGATGGCATCTTTCGTAATCTCGTGAAAGACCATTCGCTTGACGGGAACCTTCGGCTTCAAGACCTCCATGAGGTGCCACGCTATCGATTCGCCTTCGCGGTCTTCATCCGTTGCGAGCAACAGCTCGTCGGCGTTCTTGAGCGCTTTCTTGAGTTCGACAATGGTTGCTTTCGCTCGCGGCGACTCTATATATAAAGGTTGAAATCCGTGATCAATGTCGACGCCGAATTTGCCGTGAGTTTCCTTGAGTTCGGCGGGAACTTCTTTAGGTGCAACGAGGTCGCGAACATGACCAACCGACGCAAGTACCTGATAACTGTCGCCCAGGTATTTCGCTATTGTTTTTGCCTTCGCCGGTGATTCGACGATGACGAGGGTCTGTCGTGACGACACAGTGCTCCTTGTTTGGGTTTCAGTGATGAGGGTACACGGTGTGTTTAGTGAAACCACGAACCGCCAAATTCATTGTGCGAAACCTGACTATACACAGGGCTCCTCAAAATCAGCCCACAGGAGATTTACAGAATCGCAATCTGTTCGTTACCAATTGGGCGAATTTTCCTCGCTAGAGTAGTCAAAATTATCTAAAGTCGCGAGGAGACGGACATGAGCGGAACGCCCGCGATTCGGCTTACTGGTCTGACCAAATCCTTCGGATCTGTGACAGCCGTTGATGGAGTGAACCTCGATATTGCTCCAGGCGAATTCTTTTCTATGCTCGGACCTTCCGGGTCAGGCAAAACCACCGTGTTGCGCATGATTGCTGGGTTTGAACAGCCCACGAGCGGGACGGTTGAGCTGTTCGGAAAAGACGTCACCGCCGACCCTCCGTTCGACCGCGATGTCAACACAGTGTTTCAGGATTACGCGCTCTTCCCGCACATGTCCGTGCTCGACAACGTTGCCTTCGGCTTGAGGGTTCGCGGTGTCGGCGCCAAGGAGCGTGCCGCGACAGCGCGTGACGCTCTCGCACTTGTTCGGCTCGAAGGTTACGGCGATCGAACCCCGCAGCAGTTGTCGGGCGGCCAGCGCCAGCGTGTCGCACTCGCCCGTGCGCTGGTCGTGGAGCCCAAAGTCCTCCTGCTTGACGAGCCACTCGGCGCGCTCGACTTGAAACTCCGTGAACAAATGCAGGTCGAACTGAAAGACATCCAGCGTCGACTCGGCATCACCTTCATCTTTGTCACACACGACCAGGAAGAAGCGCTCACGCTATCTGACAGAATTGCCGTTTTCAACGAAGGAAACATTGTCCAGCTGGGCAGTGCGGAAGACGTCTACCGTCACCCGGCAACGCCGTTCGTTGCGAACTTCGTTGGTTCATCAACCGTGTTCACTGCCGAGGAAGCAAAAGCCATCCTTGGGACGAAGGGCGCGTGCTCGCTTCGCCCCGAGCACATCGATATCGTGCGTGGAAAGGCTCCCGCAGGAACCATCAGCCTCAAGGGAACGGTTTTCGAGACCATCTTCCTCGGCGCATCCACTCGCGTCATCGTCGATCTTGACGGCGGCAAACGAGTCGCCGTCCTCGAACAAAACGACATGTCGACAAAGGAAACGCACCGCGGTGACACAGTCACGGTGGCAATTCACCCGCAGTTCCTCAGCACACTTGCTTGAATCCCCAACACAACACAACAAAAGGAGAAAACAATGCGCACAGCATTAACCCGGCGTGCCGGGATTGCCGGAGTAGCGGTCGCTTCGATCGTCGCTCTCGCTGGTTGCGGCACCGGTGGAGACACTGCGGCCGAATCAGACATGCTCACCGAGCTTGGCGAATTCGAGGGTCAGGTTTCAATCCTCGCGTGGCCAGGTTACGTTGAGGATGGCTCGAACTACCCTGAATACGACTGGGTATCCTCATTCGAAGAAGCAACCGGATGTATGGTCACCACCAAGACCTACGGAACTTCTGACGAAGCAGTCAACCTCATGAAGACTGGCGAATACGACGTAGTCGCAGCCAGTGGTGACGCCACCAACCGACTCATGGTCGCTGGGGACGTTCAGCCCGTCAACGTTGACTTGCTCGAGAACTACGACGGAATCTACGAGTTCCTCAAGAACAAGTCACACAACACCTACAACGGTGTTGAGTACGGTGTCCCCCACGGTTACGGCGCAAACTTGCTCCAGTACCGCACCGACATCGTCAACCCTGCACCCACCTCATGGGACGTCGTCTGGGAAGCAGACTCGCCCTATGCAGGCAAGGTAACGGCTTACGACTCGCCTATCTACATCGCTGACGCAGCGGTGTACCTCATGGCGACAAACCCTGACTTGGGAATCACGAACCCCTACGCACTCGACGAGACGCAGCTCGCTGCAGCCGTTGAACTGCTCAAGGTTCAGCGTGGACTCGTCAACGAGTACTGGTCGGACTACCTCGTCCAGGCACAGTCGTTCACCACTGGTGACACCGTTGTCGGAACGACGTGGCAGGTCATCACCAATGTTCTCGAAGGTGAAGCCGTTCCCGTCGCATCGATTCTTCCTGAAGAAGGATCGACCGGTTGGTCTGACACATGGATGATCGCTGGCGACACCGCCAACGTCAACTGTGCATACGCATGGCTCGACCACATGGCCGACCCCGAGACCAACGCTGCGGCGACTGGTTACTTCGGTGAAGCACCGTCAAGCGACGCAGCATGTGACTTCCGTGAGGACTGCGATGTCTTCCACGCAGGTGACGAAGAATATGCAGCACAGCTCTGGTACTGGACGACTCCGGTCGCTGAGTGCCTCGACGGCCGCACCGACGCAGTATGCACCGACTACGCAGCATGGACTGCTGCGTGGCAGGAAATCAAGGGCTAATTAGGCCCTGCGGAGTAACAGATGCCCACTGATGTGACATCCCCCGTCCGAGTTACGGAACTGCCTCGGCAGTCCGTTGCTCGGCGGGGCTCCGCGTACCTGTACCGCCACGCCAAAGTTCGACTTGCGCTGCTGCTCAGCGCACCGCTCTTCTGGCTCGGGTTCGTTTACATCGCGGCACTCGTCGCACTTCTCATCACGGCATTCTGGTCAGTTGATTCGTTCACCGGTGACATCCTCATCGAATGGAACTTCGACAACGTCACCACGATCCTCACCGAATCCGTGTATCAAGCGGTCACTCTCCGCACCCTTGGCGCGGCAGCTCTCGTGACCATTATTGACATTGCTCTCGCTCTTCCCATCGCCTTTGTTATGGCCAAAGTCGCCAACAAGTCGGTGCAACGAGCCCTCGTTATTGCCATCCTCATGCCGCTGTGGGCGTCATACCTCGTCAAGGCTTACGCCTGGCGAAACGTACTCGCCGAAGACGGCGTGCTTGACTGGACACTGGGGCTCGTCGGTGGAAATTCTCCCGGATACGGGTTCGAAGGCGCCATCCTTACACTCTCGTACCTGTGGCTCCCTTACGTCATCCTCCCGATTTACACAGCCCTCGAACGCGTCCCAGACAGCCTCCTCGACGCATCAAGCGATCTCGGTGCGCGCACCTGGACGACGTTCAGAACCGTCATCATGCCCCTCATCACTCCCGGAATCATCGCGGGAAGCATCTTCAGCTTCTCACTCACTCTCGGCGACTACATCGCGGTCAAGATTGTCGGAGGGGCGACACAAACACTTGGAACGCTCGTGTACACGAACGTCGGAACCGCAAACAATTTGCCCCTCGCGGCCGCAATCGCGTTTATTCCCATCGCCATCATTTTCATTTACCTGGGAGCAGTTCGCCGCACCGGCGCACTGAGCAATCTGTAGGCCACCATGCGCATCACTCCACTGACAAAGACGGCGCTCTGGGCAGCAGCCGGATTCGTTCTTGTCTTCATCTACGCACCGCTCTTCGTCGTTGTCGCTAACTCGTTTTCGACGAGTTCGACTCTCGCGTGGCCGCCTCCCGGCTTCACCACCGAGTGGTGGGTGCGTGCTCTGACAAACGAAGCCGCACTCAACGCGATTTCGACGTCGGTGATTGTTGCGCTCGCATCAACGTTCGTCGCGCTGCTCCTCGGTACGGCGCTGTCGTTCGCTCTTCAGCGGTTCGAGTTCTTCGGCAAGTCAACCGTCAACCTTCTTGTCGTTCTTCCCATTGCTCTCCCCGGAATCGTCACGGGTATCGCGCTCAACAATGCGTTCAAGACGATCATGGGTGTTCAACTCGGATGGGCGACGATCATCGTCGCTCACGCAACGTTCTGTGTTGTCACCGTGTTCAACAACGTTTTCGCTCGCCTTCGCCGCGTCGGAACATCCCTCGAAGAGGCGTCGAGCGATCTCGGTGCAGGTGCGTGGACAACGTTCCGTTTGGTCACATTCCCGCAGATTCGCTCGGCACTCTTCGCCGGTGGCCTGTTGTCATTCGCGCTGTCGTTCGACGAAATCATCGTGACAACGTTTACTGCTGGTAGCGGGGTTCAGACACTGCCAATCTTCATTCTCGACAACATGTTCCGCCCGAACCAGGCACCGATTGTTGCCGTCATTGCGGTTGTCATGATTCTCATCGCCATCGTTCCGATTTACGTGGCGCAACGCCTTACAAGCAGCGATTCACGCTAACGGTCCTCTAGCGAGGACCGGCCGTAGACGCGGCCTTCACGCCGTCGAGATTCACGACGACGCGAACAGATTCACCCGACCGGTCACACTCGTCGACAAATGGGGAAGCTCGATCGCAGGGGTTTTCGACGCCCTCGCTAAGGAGGGTTGCAAGTTGCACCGCTTCACCTTCCGCAACCCTGAGCGCCAACGTCATTCGGAGAATTGCATCAACACCAACGAGAGCACCGAGTTTGACACCGATGACGACCCCGAGACCCGCGACGGTTGTCAGCGTGCCTGAGCCACGCTCTAGGCGTTGACGCAACGACTGATCTCAATGGGCGGAAGGAATTCGAGCGGTGCGGGCACGGAACCTGAAACACAAACCCGGTCCGCGGCAACGCTGACCACCCAGTCAGTCGACCTGTTCGCTTCACTGAGTTGGGATTGCACGTCGTTGACGAGCGCACCCCTGCTCAGCGAAATTGCCGACTCGGTCGCGACGGAGACCGCTGTGACCGCATCGACTCCCCACCGCAACGCCCCGAGACCAAGGCCAATCACACCGAGAATCGCGGGAATACCGATTGCAACCTCGGCAGTAACAGTGCCGCGATCACTGCCCCACAACACTGAGCGCGCTGCTAATCAGGCTCGTGAGCATGGTCTGAATTGGCCCGCTTTTGAGAACCAGGGCGAGCAAACCGGCAAAGCCGGCTGCGGCGACAGTTGCGATGGCGTATTCGGCAGTTGCTGCGCCCATGTCAGATGCTTCGTGCGTGAGAAATGCTGTGCGTGTATTCATGTATCAATCGTCAAACTTTCCGAGCCGAGGGAATTTCGAACACGGCAAACCTGTGTAGACGTCGCCGCGTGGACCCGTTGTGAGCAACCGGATTATCTCAACGCGCATAAAATAGCAACAGGCGCCAGAGTTGCGCGGTATACACGACACGAATAGGACGATGATGTCCACAACGATTGACACACTGCTTCACGAAAATCGCCGTTTTCCGCCGAGTGAGGCGTTTGCCGCGAATTCCATCGCGAAGCCCGAGCTCTACGAGGAAGCAACAGCCGACCGTCTCGCGTTTTGGGCTCGTCAAGCACGCGAACTTCACTGGCACAAACCGTTCACTGAGGTACTCGATTGGTCGGATGCACCTGTTGCTAAGTGGTTTGCCGATGGCGCCCTCAACGTTTCCTACAACTGCCTTGACCGACACATCGAAGCCGGTATTGGTGATCGCGTCGCGTTGCACTTCGAAGGTGAACCGGGCGACTCGCGCGACATTACGTATCGCGAACTGACAGACGAAGTGCGCAAGGCAGCAAACCTGCTCGCCAGCCTTGGTGTCGGTCACGGCGATCGCGTTGCGATTTACATGCCGCTTATCCCCGAAGCCGTTGTCGCTATGCTCGCGTGTGCGAGGGTCGGGGCGATTCACTCCGTTGTGTTCGGTGGGTTCTCGGCAGAAAGCCTCCGTGCTCGGATCGACGATGCTGAAGCCAAACTCGTCATCACGGCTGACGGCGGCTATCGCAAGGGTGCTCCGTTCGCACTCAAGTCGGCCGTGGACGAAGCAGTTGCTCACGCCGCATCGGTCGAGAAGGTGCTCGTCGTCAAGAGAACCGGAATGGATGTCGAGTGGGTCGATGGGCGTGACTTGTGGTGGCACGACGAGATTGCGCCAATGAGCGATGACCATATCGCCGAGGCATTTCCGGCCGAGAATCCACTCTTCATTCTCTACACCTCGGGGACAACAGGAAAGCCCAAGGGCATTCTCCACACAAGCGGTGGCTATCTCACGCAAGCCGCGTTCACCCACAAGAATGTGTTCGATCTTCACGCCGAAACAGACGTGTATTGGTGCACTGCCGACATCGGCTGGATCACCGGGCACTCCTATGTCGTTTACGGCCCCCTCGCGAACGGCGCGACCCAAGTCATTTACGAGGGAACGCCCGACTTCCCAGCCCCTGGCCGCTGGTGGGACATCATTGAAAAGTACAAGGTGTCGATTTTCTACACTGCACCAACCGCGATTCGTTCGTTCATGAAGGCAGGGCGAGAGATTCCGCAGTCTCGCGACCTGTCGTCGCTCCGTCTGCTCGGATCAGTCGGCGAACCCATCAACCCCGAAGCGTGGATGTGGTACCGCGACGTGATCGGAGGCAACACCTGCCCGATCGTTGACACATGGTGGCAAACCGAAACCGGCGCAATCATGATTTCGGCTCTCCCCGGAATCACGTCAACAAAACCAGGAAGCGCTCAGGTTCCACTCCCCGGTATCTCCGTCGATGTCCTCGACGACAACGGCGTCCCCGTCGGCGCAGCCGCCGGTGGGCTCCTCGTAATCACCGAACCGTGGCCGTCCATGCTCCGCGGAATTTGGAAAGACCCGGAGCGTTTCGTCGAGACGTATTGGTCGACATTCCCTGGGAAGTACTTCGCGGGAGACGGCGCGCACCTCGACGCCGACCGTGACGTGTGGCTTCTTGGACGAGTTGACGACGTGATGAACGTTTCCGGTCACCGCCTATCCACGATGGAAATCGAATCTGCGCTCGTCTCCAACAAAGCGGTCGCCGAGGCTGCTTTGGTTGGCGCATCGGACGACACAACCGGACAGGCGATTGTCGCGTTCGTCGTCTTGAAAAAGAGTGCAACCGAGATTGTGAACCCTGGCGACGAAGTCGCAGAACTCAAGGCGCACGTTGCGAAAGAAATCGGCGCGATTGCGCGCCCCCGAGACATCTACCTCGTCGAGGATCTCCCCAAGACGCGTTCGGGGAAAATCATGCGCCGACTGCTGCGGGACATCGCTGAGGGCCGCGAGATCGGTGACACGACGACCCCCACCGACACGACGGTCATCCGTGTAATCGACGACCAGGTCAACTGAGAAAAAACTGCTGCGCCAAACTTACGACAACCGGGATCACTGTTGTGATTACGAATGCAGGTAACAACAACGCTCCGACCGGTGCAAGCAATTTCGTGGGAAGCAGTTCAATCGCATAGGAGACGCGGTGCTTCG
>WLES01000080.1 GCA_009704155.1 Actinomycetota bacterium
ACGAGCTGGGACGGACCAGACGCTCATCGGCCACTCCTTCACCGCGGGCAAGCCCAAGCCAAATCAATCGCCGGCGGAATCGCGGCGTATAAGCCAGCGAAGATTTACACCTCGACCGCCACGCGATGCATTCAAACCGTGATGCCACTTGCCACCTTGACCGGCATGGCGCTCAAGGAATCTTCAAAGCTGTCGCAGGAGAAATGGTCACCGAGCGGTGAACTCGTTGAGCGCTTCGTCGGGCGACGCTTCGAGGATCAGACGGCCGTTGTCATGTGCTCGCACGGTCCGGTCATTCCCCAAATCGTGGCCGAAATCGTCTCGCACACCCGGGCGGATGTAGATGATGTCATCCGACGGGCCGCATCACCGGCGACGGGCGACTTCTCGGTGTTCCATGTCGCGTTCCTCAAATCCGGGCCGCACCTTGTCTCGGTTGAGTATCACGACGCCCCGTAAAGAGGTGTCGGACCGCGGGATACGCCTCACGGCACGTGGCCACTCGAAGTGGCAGTTCATATTGAGACCCGGGGTTTCCGCACGGCCCGACACACTTAGTGTAATCAACTCGACAGACCAATATTCCGGACGGAACGACCGTGTGGACTAGTGAAGTTGCCCTTGGCGGTCCAGTTTCGCGCTCGCAGCAAAATCGCTCGCGAAATCAGTCAGCGTGAGCGCTCGCTGCAACAGCGCACTGTTTCCCAACTCTGACTGGCCAACGATGTCGGTGATTCCCCGCGACTGAATGCGGCAATAGGCCGCCGCTCGATCAAGTGCGTCCCCAACATCACCCGTAAACGCACCACTGAGAATGTCGTGCGCGAGACTTCGAATGTCCGCTGGCGTCGTTGGCTGACCGGCCCCCACCACCACGGCATCGGCGGCGCTTGCCAGTTCAACACCGCGTTCGTGCGCCGACGCTGCGAATAGCGCGTCGCCGACGATGCTCGCGTGCACAACGTAAAGCCGCCACAACGCACCGGGAAGTGAGTGAGCTGGCGCGTGTGCCCACAATTCGGCGAGCTCTCCTACGCCGTTGTTCGACGCATAGTCGATGACGCGTTGAAGAACTGCGGGGTCGTCGCTCTCCTTTACACGGTGGACCAGCGCTGAGGCCGAGTCGTGTGCGAGTTGGAGAGTCAACGCCGGATCGGTTCCGCCTTCGAAACGGTCGAAAATGTGAGGCTCGAGCGGAGCCGGTCGTCGCGGTCGGTGTGTTCCCATGGGTGATTCAACCGTATCCCTGAAACCTGACGCGAGTAAACCGCGTCCACAGTCAGAAACTCGCGACGGACATCGCAGAGGTTAGTGAGGTCGTCCGTCACCCATGAGAGACATGCTGATCGACAGCATTGCTCGGTGGAGGCGGGAGACGAGTTCTCCTTGCCGAATCCCGAGCGCTTGAGAAACGTCGGACATGGTCCGCTTCTCGATGAGGAGTCCTCGCGCAACATCACGCAGTGCTTCAGGCAACTCCTCCACCGCAGCCTCAAGTTTGTCTGCTGGAATTTTTGACAGATCGGGTTCATCGCCGTCAAATGAGACGTCGAGATCGAAGAAGTTAGCCATGCCGTTCCCTTTCCTTAGACAAAATTACTGCGATAACTCTGAACAACGGACCGCATTCCGATCCCGCACACTCCGACCATCACGCCGTCGCGGTAATAGCCGAAAACGCAATCACCTGAGATGTCACCGTCTTCGAGGCGAATCTCGTCGGCGAGGGCAAGTACTCCGTAGGCGAGGAGATGGTTGTCGTACTGGTCGCTCCAGAACGACGGGATGGGGCGGAACTCGCCTTGCGCTTGACCAGTGAACACCTGAGCAACTCGCTTGGCTGTTTCCGTCGGGATGTTCCAGTGCTCGATTCGACGGCATTCGTTGTCGTAGACCGGGTTGGGGAATCGGGCGACATCACCAACCACAAACACGTTGGACCACTCTGACCCGTCACGACGGACTGCGCGGAGGTCGTTCGAGGTCAGCACTCCCGCTGTCGTGTCGAGGTCGTTGCCGTCGAGCCATTCGGTGTTTTCGTGGGAGCCGATGGCCTCGACGAGCAGGTCACAGTCGAGCGTCGTTCCGTCGTCGAGAAGAACGCCCGCGATGGCCGTATCTCCAATGAAATCCGTCACTTCGCGCTTCATGAGGAACACGACACCTTCGGCTTCGTGTCGGCGTTGCATCTCGGCGGCGAGTTCCTGCCCAAGCGGGCGAAGCATCGGGTGAACGCCAGGGGCAACAATCGTTACCTCGCATCCGAGTTTGCGTGCGGTGGCTGCGACCTCGCAGCCAATAAAACCGGCACCGACAATCACAACCCGTGCGCCGGGAACGAGCTCAGCGCGGAGGGCAATCGCATCGTCCAGTGTTCGAACAGCGTGCCGCCCTCGCACATCACCATTGGGAACGTGAAGCCGGCGCGGGCGCAGGCCGGTTGCGACGATGAGCGTGCCATAGGGGTGCACCTCGAAGTTGTGGTCCGTCACGGTGGAGTGATCAAGGTCGGCCGAGAGGACTCGAGTTCCAAGCACCCAATTGACGTCAGCAACCGATGCGCGAAGCTCGAACGCCACGGCGTCGTGGCTCACGGACTCCGCGAGAACCTCTTTCGACAGCGGCGGACGGTTGTAGGGGGCGTACTGCTCGTCACCGAACACCGTTATCGCGCCGTCATAGCCGAACCGTCGGAGCGCCTCGGCGGTGCGAAGCCCGCCCATCGACGCACCGACAATGACGACGGGTTCGGTCACGATGTTGTTCTACTCGACGATTGAGATGGCCTGCATCGGGCACACGTCAATCGCGGCCTCGACATTGGCGCGCTCGGATTCATCGGCGGTCGCCGTGTATTCGAGCTTGTCGTCGTTGTTGAGCTTGAAGACCTGGGGTGCTTCAAACACGCACTGACCGTAGTGCTGGCACTTGGTCATGTCGACGTCAATTTTGATCATTCTTTTTCCTCCACTGTTGACGGGTACAAATCTTTAGACGGGGTCCGGATGCCTCTGAACTCCCAGTCGCCTCCGAGTGCTGTCGAGA
Source organism: Actinomycetota bacterium (assembly GCA_009704155.1). Taxonomy (GTDB): domain Bacteria; phylum Actinomycetota; class Actinomycetes; order Actinomycetales; family Microbacteriaceae; genus MWH-TA3. The sequence goes on from WLES01000080.1 coordinate 3,046, forward strand.
CGACTTCTTCACTTTCGGTTGGTTGCGCGCCGACGTCCGTTCGGATCGGCGTCGGGCCTTCGACGATGTGGTTGGTCAAACGTCCGAGTCCTTCGACCTCAACCTCGACGACGTCGCCAGGTTGAACCGGCCGAGAGAATGCCGGCGTCCCTGAGAAGAGCATGTCCCCCGGCACCAGGGTGATGGTGCGCGCAATATCGGCAACGAGATAGTGCATGTCCCACTCCATGTTGTCGGTGTTGCCTTCTTGCTTGACTTCACCGTTGACATAGGTGCGAATCATCTTGTTGCGGAAGTCCCAATCGGTGACAAGACCGGGGCCGACGGGGGCAAGCGTGTCAGAGCCTTTCACGCGAAGCATCGAACCCGCGTCGGTGTCGCGGAAATCGTGGAGCCCGTAATCGTTGCCGACGGTGTACCCGGCGATGTACTCGGCAGCGTCCTCCGGCGCAATGTTTCGGCACGTCTTTCCGATAACAATGACGATCTCGCCCTCGTAGTTGAGCCACTTGCACCCTGATGGGCGAACGACAGCAGCGTTGTGTGAGTTCAGTGCCGTGATCGGTTTGTGGAAATAGGTGGGCGCAGCTGGGAGTTTCGTCATGAACTCTTGAGTCCGGCTGTCGTAGTTCAAGTGGACGGCAATGATCTTCGTCGGCTCGGCTGGGGCGAGATGAATCGCGTCAGCGATAGCAGTCACACGACCGTCATCAGCAACGAGGTTGTCGCCCTTCCGGAGTACCTGAGTCGGGTATCCGTCAAGAAGAATTCGACGATATTCAGTCACGTGAGAGCACCAGGTCCTTTGGTCGTGCAAATCCGCCCTCTGGCTTCGGGAACCACACGTGCACTTGCCCTGTTCCAATTGAGTTCTCGTATTCGCTGTACATCTCGCCCTTCGCCGTGAAGTCTTCTTCACCGAGCGCACCCGCCATGGCGAGGTAGTGGTAGAAACCGGCCTCAGGCTTGTACTTCTTGAACGTGTCGAAGTCATCGAGAATCGCGGCGTGATCTCCAGCCTTCATCCACTCCAACACCTTGAGGTCGTACTGGTACGCCTCGGGCGTGTAGATGTGCTTCGGGTCGCTCGCTTCGTGTTTGCGAAGGTCGCGGAGTTTGTGGAACGTGTGCGACAGAGCACCGGAGGCGAGGAGCAACACCTTGCGGTCTGAGTCTCGAATCGCTTCGCCGAGCGCGCGACCAGCGCGGAGGAAGTCTTCTGGCGTGGCCGTCTGGCAGACCGACATCGAAATCCACGCCTTCTCGTCTAGTCCGCGACCCAGGTAGTGCCACAGGTTGACGGTTGCATAAAAGATCGGGAGGTGCGGATCAGCGATCGGCGTGATCCACGTGCCATTCTTTTCGTCGTACTTCGAGAGTGACTTCGCGAGCTCTGGATCACCCTTGATTGCATAGGGAATCTGGGTCATTCCGCGGGGTAGTTCTTCCGAAGTGAAGAGTCCCGATCGCTCGGCCGCGGACGTGATGACGAACTCGACCGTCGTCGCCCAATGGCTGTCAAGAACGACGACTGTGTCGTAGTCGAGAGTCTCGAAAACGTCTTTGCGTAGTTTTTTGAGCCCTGGAACGAGCGTCAACTCCTTGCCGTTGTTGAGGTCCTTGCGAACCGCCTCCGGCAACATGATCGTGGGGACGTGCGCCAACAGTCCTGCTCCTACAACTTCGCCCATGGG
>WLES01000081.1 GCA_009704155.1 Actinomycetota bacterium
CAAAACGAGGCGTACCTCAAGAAGACAAACGCCGAGTTCTCCGAGCTCCAAAAGTTGCTTGGCTCAATGAAGAAGGAACACAACAGGCTTCAATCGGAAGTCCTCAAGACAAAAGGTCGCGTCGAGCTCGAGTCGAAAGAAGAAGCGCGCCATCTCGTCGAAGACGCCGAAGCTCGAGCGAAGAAGATTGTCAATCGCGCACGCTCCGAAGCACGGGCGATCGTGGGCGACGCAGAGAAGCGCCTCATTGAACTTCAAGCACAACGCGATGCAATCGCTGCGTATATCGGCGACCTAAACCTCGCCGTCGGTGAAGCCGCGCGCAAAGCCGGCGAAGGCGCCTCCAGGCGGCGAGCCACGCGACGGACAGCAGCGAAACCAGCAGCGCGAACCGCCGCAAAACCAGCTGTAAAGGCTGTCCCACCCGCCACCAAGCCTGTTCCGCCAACCGCACGGTCAACGAGTTCACGTAAGCCTGCGGCAGGATCGTGACGATTCACGGCGCTTTCCGCATCGGGTTACTCGGTGGTCTCGGCGTCCTCACAGCACTGCTCATTGGCGGTGCAGTCATTACTCTCGCATCAGTCCTGACCTACATCGGGTTTGCGCTGTTTCTCGCACTTGGCCTCGACCCAATCGTGCGATTCCTCGAAAGTAAGAAGTTGCCGCGTTGGCTCGCCATCGTGACCGTCATTTCCGGCGTCATCGGAATTGTTGCGGGCTTCGTGCTCGCCGTTGTCCCCGTGGTTGTCGAACAAACGACCAACCTCTACAACGCGGTGCTGCGATTCCTCACCTCCTACGACTCACTCAGTGACCTCGTTTCGGCGATCCAGCAGGTGGTTCCCGTCGAAACACTCAACGTGCAGACGACCGTTGAGGCGATCATCGCGTTCGTTTCTGACCCAGCAAATCTCGCCAACATCGGTGGCGGGGTTCTCTCCGTCGGGTTCACGTTCGCCAACGCTGCACTGGGCATTTTCCTGACCACGATGCTGACTATTTACCTTGTCATTTCTCTCCCCCGCATCAAGGCAGCCGTGTACACGATGGTCCCGGCTTCCCGTCGTGAAAAGTTTGGTGACCTGTCAGAGCAGGTGACGCGAGCTGTCGGTCAATACGTCATCGGGCAGGGTGCTCAGGGACTCACCAACGGGGTGCTCAGCTTCATCGTGCTCTCGCTCCTCGGTGCGCACTACCCGGCCCTGTTTGCACTCATTGCACTGATGTTCTCGCTCATCCCCCTCGTTGGAACGATCACGGGTTCGATCATCATTGTGGTGACTCAATTGCTCGTTGACCCAACGAACCCTTACCTTGCACTGTGGATGGCGATTTACTACCTGGTCTATCTCCAGATCGAGGCGTATGTGATTGGGCCGATGATTATGAATCGTGCAGTGCAAGTGCCTGGCGTTGTCGTCATCATTGCCGCACTCGCGGGTGGGGCGCTGATGGGGGTTCTCGGAGCTCTCGTCGCAATCCCCGTTGCTGCGTCAATTCTGATTATCGTGCGCGAGGTAATCGTGCCAGCGCAGAACGCCCGCTAAACGAACTCTGTCGGTAGCGGCAGAGCAGCTGGGTTCACTTTCGCAACGATCTCTGACAACACCCGGGTGGTTTGCGTTTCGCCGACCCACAGGTGTTTGCCGTCTTCAACCTCGATGATCTCGAGGCGCGGAACGACAGCGAAACGCTCGCGCGCCTGCGCTGGTGGGAGATAGTCGTCAAATTCCGGAACGACAGCGACAATCGGGACGTCGTTGAGGTTCCACCGCTCCAACGCCTCCACCGAGGTTCGGTGGAGAGGAGGTGACAGCAGTATGAGCCCGGCAACGTCGTGCTCCGTGGCGTGGTTGAGTGCGACCTCCGTGCCAAACGACCAACCGACAACCCAGGGATTGGGCAGCCCGCGCTCGCGAATGAAGCGAAGGGCAGCCTCGAAATCGAGGCGTTCATCTACACCGTGACCGAAAGCACCGTCCGACGTCCCGCGAGGGCTCGTCACTCCACGGAAATTGAACCGCAGCACAGCGATGTTCGCGAGAGCAGGGAGCCGATTCGCCGCCTTGCGAATGATGTGCGAGTCCATGAACCCGCCCGCTGTGGGGAGAGGGTGGAGGAAAAGGAGAGTTCCAACCGGTTCTCCGTGCTCGGGGAGGGCGAGTTCACCGACGAGAGTTAGCCCGTCAGCCGTCACGAAACTGACGTCTGTGCGCACGGCTGGCAACACCGTCATCGACCGAATCTCGCTCATCGTCCCGATTTCCAGCACGACACGTGCCAATGGCGGCGATCCCGAAGAGCCGCCTCTTCACCGAAAAGGCCCTCCTCGTGCCACGCGACAAGGTGGGCTACCCCAATCTCAATCGGGATGGTGCACCCCGGGCACGAGTACTCCTTTGTTGCGTTCGCGACGGAAATATCTTGAACGATGAATGATTCGCCTCTGCGAATTTCGGAGCGACGACTACCCATCGTTCGATTCAACTCGAGGGGCACATGTTCGTCGCGTTTAGGACGATTGCGCCGTGCCACTAGTACCAGCCCTTGGCTTCCGAATGCGCCCACGCCCCGCACGGAGTGCCGTAACGCGCGGTGATGTAGCCGAGACCCCAACGGATTTGCGTTTCAGGGTTGGTCTCCCAGTCGGCGCCGGCAGACGCCATTTTGCTTCCGGGGAGAGACTGTGGAATGCCGTACGCGCCGCTCGACGAGTTCTCTGCGAGGTGGTTCCAGCGTGATTCGCGATTCCACAAATCAACCAAGCAAATAAACTCGCCCTCGCCCAGCCCAGCTGCTTCCAGCTGCTCCTTCGCGAAACGTTGTGATGAATTCACATCGGTTGCCGTGCGAACCACCGTCGCAGACCAGCCATCGCGGTTGACGGTGACCGCGCCGTTCGAGACAGCTGTGAAGTTTTGGCCGAGGTCACCCTCGAGCGCCGACGCACTGCTCAGTTCGACTGCCGTGAACGGCGCAACAACGGGTCCGAAGAGCAAAATGGCGACGCCGAGCACCGCCGCGCGAGACGAAACGGGGCGAACGAGTGAACGAATCTTTGCCACTAGCGCACGGCGAGCATGACCCGAACCAGCTCGTCGAGAACAGCATCGACCTGTGGCTCGGAATACCCGCGGAGTTGGGGACGGAAAGTGACGTTTCGAACATCGGCACGCGTCAGTGGCTCGCCTGCGGTGAAATACGACAGGATTCGGTCGGCAAACTCATCAACGTCTGCGGTGTTGTAGCCGTAGGTGAAAAGGCTGCCGCGGCGAAAACGGCGTCCGCGAGGTCGGCCAGCGCGGTTCACAATATCCTGAGCGGACTCACGCGCCTCGGCATTCCACGCGTCCTGACCGATTTCGGCAACACGGGCGTCGCGCTCGCGATCGGCGAACGAATCCTCGAGGCGATCAATTGCAGTGTCGACTTCGGTCGTGTCGTATCCGGCTTTGGTCAATGGAAACGCGGCGTTTCGAACGTCGGCGCTCGTCAGCGAAGAGTCCGACCCCTGAAACGCTTCGCGGGCGCGTTCGAGGAAGCTGTCGACAGCCTCAGGTTCATACCCGAGGGTCTTGGCATCGGTCAGCGGAAAGGTCACGCTTCTATTCTGCCCTAGGAGAAGAGGATGGCGAAAACCGAGGCTGCGAACATCGATGGCAGAACGGAATCCAGTCTGTCCAAGAACCCTCCGTGACCGGGGATGAGGTTTGACGCGTCCTTCGTGTCTAGTTCACGCTTGATGAGCGACTCAATGAGGTCCCCCACGGTTGCAACGCCGAGAATGATAATCCCGAGAAGGACTCCCCACCACCAGTCGATGCCCAACGCAAGAATTGCGACGAAATAACCGGCCACCGACGCGGCGATTGCCGAACCGACGAAACCCTCCCATGTCTTTTTCGGCGAGATTGTTGGTGCCATCGGCGTCTTGCCAAAAAGAACTCCGGTTGCGAATGCACCGGTGTCGACGCTCGCGATAATGATCATTGTTCCGAGGGTCCACCACTCTCCGCCCTCTCGTGCGGTCATGAGTACCGCGAACGACGCGAGGAACGGGATGTACGCGAGTGTGAATGCTGACATGAGCACGTCGCGGTCTGTGATGTCGGACTGAGACAACCAACGCTGCACCGCGTGCCACACGATGGCAAAGATGATGCCAGCAGCGAGTGTGAGTAACTGACCGAGATAACCGAAATAGTACGTTGCGGGCAGCATGCCTAAGGCTGCGATAAGGACTGGAATCCTCGGCACGTGACGGTTCGCTGTTCGCGAAATCGTGGCGAGTTCCCATGTTCCAAAACCCACGAACACCCCGAGGAACAGGATGAACCACTGCTTGTCGAAAATCAGGCTGAAGATGAAGACAACGCCAAGGCCAACGCCGATGGAAATCGCGGCAAACAGGTTTCTCCCCGTCCGCGCTTCAATCTTGGCGCCGGCATCCCGAATGGCGTGATCGATGTCCATTAGACCTCGAGGAGTTCAGCTTCCTTTTTCTTCAACGCCTCATCGATGGCGTCGATGTGCAGTTTCGTCAAGTTGTCGATTTCCTTCTCAGCCCGAGAAACCTCGTCCTCCGAAGTATCCTTGAGCGCTTCGATGTCCGAGTTGCCTTTGCGACGGATGTTGCGGATGGCTACGCGGCCATCTTCAGCCTTCGCCTTGA
>WLES01000082.1 GCA_009704155.1 Actinomycetota bacterium
CAACAATCGCAAGTCCAACGATGAGGGGCGTCACCGGATCGACAGTCCAGACAACGGTGAACGCTGGGACGATACTCGCAATCACCAGTGCGAGAGCGTGTGGGCGATATTGCTTCATCACGCACCCTCGATGTCGAACACGCGATGTGCGAGAGCCGAGACAAGTCGAGTGTCGTGAGTGGCGATCACGATTGTGCCTCGGCCTTCGACGAAGTCGCGGAGCCGGTCAACCAGATCGTGCCACGCGCCGGCGTCTTGCCCGAACGTTGGTTCGTCAAGGAGCAACACGCGGGGGTGGCGCGACAGTGCGGTTGCGAGCGCGAGCCGCCGCCGCTCTCCGCCGCTCAGGCTCTGAGGGTGACGGGCATCAAAGCCCGTGAGTCCGACCGCTGCTCGTTCGTGAGCCGGTGCTTCATCGTCGACTCGTCCAGCACCGAAACCGTACGACGGGTTTTGCAATACGGACGAGACGTGGGTTACCAATTCGTGGGGTTTCAGCCTGTGCGGACGCTGTGTTGTGTCGACGTATCTGATTTCGCCCTTCGACGGTGCGATGAGCCCGCCCAGCATGCGAAGAACCGTTGATTTACCAGATCCGTTCGGTCCGACCAGGGCAACCACTTCACCTTCGTGAAGGGTGAAATCCGGAATCGAGATTCGTTTGGATTGTCGTGCAGAGCGAAACGAGGCGTTGTGGGTCGACAGCACCGGAGCTGCATTGTTTCTCGGTGCTGTTGGTGCGAGAGTCCAGTCGTGACCGGGGACCCACACACCTACCGCGACGAGCGCGGTCTTCTTTGTTGTGAGGATTCGATCAATTGGTCCGTCTGCGACAATGCGGCCATCGGCGACGACAACAATCCGGTCAACCAGGTCCCGCCAGACATCGATGTGGTGCTCGACAATGACGAGCGTCCGACCTTCCGAAACCACAGCGTCGCTCACCGCGGCATGGACGAGCTCGATTGACTCGGCGTCGAGGCTCGCCGTCGGTTCGTCGAGCACGATGAGGTCGGGGGCTCCCGCGAGCGCCGTGGCAATCGCCAGTTGCTGCTTCTCTCCCCCTGACAACCGCGACGTGAGGCGCGAGCGCTTCGACCGAATCCCCAGGGCCTTGAGCGCTTCTGAAACCCTCCCGCGAACCTGCCGTGCTGTAGGTACAGCTGTTTCGGCGACGAATCCGACCTCCTCTCCGATTGTCGGGAAGAGTATTTGCTCATCAGGCTCTTGACCGACAAAGCCGACGCTGGAGGAATTGTTGACGAATTCACCCGATGTCGTCACGATTGAGGAGTCATGAATCCTCGCGATTGCGCGAATCAGGGTTGACTTACCGCCACCGGACGGGCCTGTAATCAGTATTCTCTCTCCGCGTTTGACCGAGAGCGAAATGCGATCCAGTGCCGGCCGTTCGGCTCCGGGGAACTGAAGTGACCAATCGGTGAACCTGAAGTGTCGATTGCGCATGTTACCGACCGAATGCAGTCAAGACACCAGTCTTCGAGAGCGCTCGCACGAGGAGGAAGGCGCTACCAGCGCCCAAGAGTGCTCCCGACACAATCGAACTAGACACGTAGACCGTTGAGAACAGCACGTCGGTTCCCGGATACCAGTAAATGACTTCGAGAACACCCTGGACTGCGCCACCGAGCGTTCCGGCTACTGCCGCAATCGCAAAACCGCTCCGTCGGTACCACCACAGAGCGAAGCCGGCCTCGATCGCGAGTCCCTGCGCGAGGCCCAACACAAGGACCAGCCAGCCCCACTGGTTGCCCACTGCGGCGGAAACGAGCGCAGCAAGGACTTCACCGAACACCGCGGCGCCGGGTTTGCGAATGACGAGCGCGACGATCAATCCACCGAGGAGCCAGGTGCCGTTCAGGAGCGCAACGAGACCGGGCGTGACGGAACCGATCGGAACGCTGAGAGGCGCATATAACGCGTTCCACGCGGAGAAAATCACCCCCGCGGCAACTCCGAGAACGGCGGCGACAACAAAGTCAACCGTGCGCCAGGCGCGGGGTGAAACAACAGTCATGTGAGTGCACTTTCTTTGTGCACGGGTTAGTCCGAGTCTTCCTGATCGCATTACCCGATCAGGTGCGACGGTCGACGCGGTGCGTCCTCTCAGCCCTTTCGAGCTCCCGTGGTGGCTCCCATTCTACGTCTCTCGCCTAGGATGCATACATGCTCGATATGTTGACAAACCCCGATGTGTGGCTTTCCCTTCTCACGCTGACTCTTCTCGAGATTGTTTTGGGAATCGACAACGTCATCTTTATCGCCATCCTGACCTCGAAGCTACCGCCGGACCAACGACAGCGCGCCCAGATCACAGGGCTGAGCATCGCCCTCGTGACACGGCTAGCACTTCTCGTCGCCGCTGCGTGGATCATGACGCTCGACAAGGACTTGTTCAGCATTGGCGATTGGGGTTTCTCAGGACACGATCTGATTCTGCTCGCCGGTGGGTTGTTCCTCGTTTACAAGGCGACACACGAGATTCACGAAAAGCTGGAAGGCGCAGAGGGGTCGGGCAATACGACATCAGCTGGGTCTCGCGCGTTCTGGGCCATCATTGGTCAAATCCTGATCCTTGATGTTGTGTTCTCGGTTGACGGTGTCATCACTGCCGTCGGAATGACGGACCAGTTGTGGATTATGGTCGTCGCCGTCGTCGTCTCATCCGTTGTCATGGTGTTCGCTGCGAAGTCCGTCAGCGGGTTCGTCGAGCGCCACCCGACAGTCAAGATGCTCGCACTGTCGTTCCTCGTGCTCATCGGCGCCGCCCTCATCGCGGAAGGTTTCGGTGTTCACCTCGACAAGGCCTTCATTTACGGGCCGATGGCGTTCTCCATCGTGGTCGAGACTCTCAACATCACGTACAAGAACCGCCAGGAAAAGCGACTCAACCGCGAAACCAAGCCGGTTCACCTCCGCCAGCCCATCACGAAGACGAAAGCGAAGTAGGCGCTAGTTCTTCGTCACGCTCGCGCGAAGGCGCTTGCCCCAGTGCATTGTCTTGGCAATCGGGTAAATCGCAAGATACATCGCAGCTGGGACTCGAAGAATCCTGTCGCGCACGCCGTGGTGGTTGTATGTGCGGTCGAATCGGCCGAAGTACGAAATCATGTCTGACGGGCTGTCGTCCATTCGGCGACCGCTCATCCCCGCAAGCATGTTGGGTGCGTACACGATTTTCAGTCCGGCGTCATTGACATGAACGGCGAGATCAAGATCCTCGTGCATGAGGTCTTCGACATCGGCACACGTCTCATCACGAACCTGCTCCCAGGCAGAACGCGCAATGGCCATGTTTGAACCAAACAGAAACTTGTAGTCCCGCACCAGCTTGAACATGGCTTTCCGAAGAGTGCTGTCTGCAACCTTGCCAAACCGTCGAAGAGGCATGTCGTAATAGACAACCGGTCCCGTTGCGGCCGCAACCGTTGGATCGGCGAACGCCTTGATTGTTTCTTCTACCCAGTTGGGTTCGATGATTGAGTCCGAGTCAATCCGGCCGATGATGTCGCCGGTTGCAGCATCGAATCCTGCATTTCGCGTGGGGGTAATCCCCTGCGCTTCACTCTGCTGAATAAGAATAATTGGCGCCGACGGATACAACTTCTGGTACTCACGGATAACCGCTTCGGTTCCGTCCGTCGACTTGTTGTTGACGACGATGATTTCGTGAGCTGGCACGGTTTGGGCAACACACGACTCAAGGCACGGGCCAATCGTGTCTTCCTCGTTGTACGCAGGAATAACAATTGAGAGCGTCTTCACACCGAACCTTCCGTCAGTTGCCTCAGTTTACCGCCCAACTCGCGCCACAAAACCGACCTGCAACCATCCGGGAAACGATCGACGATGAGTTTACTGAGGAATCTTGCTGTGTCGCAGGGGAACAATTCCCTCCATAGTGCGATAGTGTTCGAACTGTCGGGTATCACTCGTGGACAGTTCCGTGATTTAGTGGTACCGGCAGAGTCGGGCGAAAGTCGACCCACCTCACAGCAAGGAGCGCAGTACTCATGGCCACAGGCGTCGTGAAATGGTTCAACAACGAGAAGGGTTACGGTTTCATCACTCCCGATGAAGGCGGTCCCGATCTCTTCGCACACTTCTCTTCGATTGAGACCGACGGTTTCAAGTCCCTCGCGGAAAACCAGAAGGTGGAGTTTACAATCGCCCAGGGCGACAAGGGTCCACAGGCTGCCAACATCAAGCCTCTCTAACCCTCCCCGAACGTACGAAAAACGCCCCAGCACAACTGGGGCGTTTTTTGGTTAACGAGTTACTTGGAAATGCGGGGAAGGATGTACAGCGGGATCATCCACGCGACACACGCCATGATGACGCCGCCGCCGAAGATGAGCGCCTCAAAACCGGGAACCTGGAATGCAAAGCCCATGACGGGAAACGAACCAAGGAACATTACTCCGGTGAGGATTTTTGCGAGAGCGTTCATAGGCTTATTCTAACCGAGTCATCACTGCGGGGACGTTACGCGTTGGCCCGTTCAATGACGAGTTCCCGAACTCGAGCTGCGTCAGCCTTGCCGCCCATGGCCTTCATGACGGCTCCGATAACGGCTCCGGCTGCTTCGACTTTTCCGTCACGAATC
>WLES01000083.1 GCA_009704155.1 Actinomycetota bacterium
GAACGGCTCGAACGATAACGTGGCCGTCAGCCACCTCCTTGAGACCGTGCTCGACGGCGTTGGTGATCAATTCAGTGAGGACCACCGCGAGTGGCGTCGCAAACTCACTCGGAAGGTTCCCAAAACTTCCCTCGAGTTGTGGCCGAACAAGTGGACCGCCGGTACCAGCAACCTCAGCGGCGAGCGGCGCAACGCGAGCAGCAACCTCGTCAAAATCAACTGTTTGTGCAAGACCGGAAGCGAGCGCATCGTGCACCACGGCGATCGCCTCGACACGGCGCATCGCCTGCGCAAGTGCGTCTTTCACCTCGTCAGACTTTGACCGACGACCTTGAATGCGGAGCAACGACGATACCGTTTGAAGGTTGTTCTTCACTCGATGGTTGATTTCTCGGATCGTCGCGTTCTTGCTCACGAGCTCTCGTTGCTGTCGCCTAATCTCAGACACTTCGCGCAACAACACGAGCGACCCGATTCGCTCGCCGAGTTGTGTGATGGGGATGGAGCGGACGGCGAGAGTGAGTTCAGCCGCGCGAAAATCTGCGCGCCACGGCACTTTGCCGCCGACAATCATCGCGAGAGATTCATCAGCACCGTGAACGGAGGTGTCGGCAACCTTGCGAGCAACATCCGCGAGGCTGAGGCCCTCAAGTGCGGACGAGTGTCCCATTCGGTTGAACGCCGACAGTGCGTTGGGGCTGGCATAGGTAACAATCCCGTGAGGGTCGAGCCGAATGAACCCGTCAGACGCACGGGGCTGACCCAGTTTCGGTGCATCCTTCAGTGCTGCGTCAGGGAAGTCAGCCTCGGCGATCATCCCGAAGATTTGCTCCGACGCTTCAATAAATGTTTGTGCCTGTCGGTTGCTTCGATAATCGACGAGTAGAGCGTGCCGTGTCAGCACCGCAATGGGTTTTTCGCCGCCTTGTCGCCGAACGGGAATTGCCCTCACATGATTCGCGGTCTCTTCAATCCAGATGGGCTGATCCGCCTCGATCATGGTGCCGCGGCGCATGCACTCAGAGAGCAGGCTTTCCCACGATTCGGCCGGGTGAGTTCCGACAATGTCGCGGTAAAAAATTGTGTTGGCGTTGCCGGGGCGGAACAGTGCGGCGCACATGAATCCACCTTCGCGAGTGGGAAGCCACAGCGCAATGTCAGAAAGTGCCAGGTCCGCAACGAGCTGCCCTTCACGAACAAGGTCACGCAGCCATTCGACGTCATCGGGCGAGAGGTCGGTTTCTTCGGCGGCTATCGCCGACAGTGTGGGCATGCTTCTAGGTTACCGAAACGCTAAACCTCGGCCGATTTGACAGCATCCCACACGGCAGCAAACGCCGATGCTTTCGATAGGGCGTCGTCTACGCCTCCCCGGCCATCCCGCGAGACTGTGGCGGTGATGCTGTGAGAACTAAAGCGTTCCACCGCGGCTCGGGCCTCAATCGCGGATGCGCGGCTGACCCGATTCAAGACAACAAGCGGATTCTCGCTTACATCTCGCAGTTCATCGAGACCCCGAATGAGACGAGCGATTCCCACTGCATCGGAATTGCCCACAGCGACGACGGTGTCGGCGCGTCGAATAATCTCCCGCGCGGCCCCATCCCTCTGAGGGGCGTTGTCAATCCAGTCATTTTCCTCAATCGACGACCCAACGTCGACAACCACAACATCGCACAGGCCAGCAAGTGCATCAATGACGACGGTTGACTTGGCCGGTGCGATTTCACTCCATCGAGACGAGCGCGGCAGCCCTGTCAACACTGAAAATGTCGCTTTCCCCCGACCCGCAGAAATAGCGAGTCGGGCAATTTCAGAACTTGTGAGTTCGTTTCGACCAGCTAAGCGCGAGGCGGCAGCGAAACCGGGCACGTCGTCGAGCAATCCAAGTGCAATGGAAATCGAAGCGCCGCGGGTATCTGCGTCGCACAGCATCACCCGCCGACTCTCCGTCGCCGCAAGTGCGGAAAGGGAAATTGCCGTCGTGGTGACGCCGGGTGCGCCCGGAGGGCCCCAAACAGCGACAACCATTGGTCGGTGTGCCGTCGGACCGCGATGAGTTGTCGATTCAAGAACACTCCGGAATTCGTCGATTGATCGAACAACGGAAAGGTCAGCCTTCGCCGTCAGCCAGTCAGAGTGTGCTCCGGCCGAATCGAATACAACTATGTCAACTCCCGCGCTGGCCGCGGCCGATAGGAATGCGTCAGACAGGAACTCGAGGCTGGCCTCCACCAGCACAACATCAACCTCCGCTCGCGCGACCCGAACACGGGCGTCCGCCGGTGAGTCAGTGCCCCACGCAACAAAGGCCCATTCGCGAACCCTTTCGCCGAGAGGCTTGAACGACGCGTTGGCAAGAATACCCACCCGCAGTTGGTCTGTCACTCGCTGCTCGCCGTCGTAGCAACAATCCGTGTGTTAGCACCAATCGCAGCCAAAACGGAATGCACTTCTCTGAACGGTAGTGACACATCCATCATTACCTCACCACCGAACCCGGACGAACGACTTGAGACAACGACTGCGTTTCGAGCAACAAGTCGAACGGGTTCCACCCCGTCAGAACTCATCGCCCAAAGCTCGATGCGCCGCCCCGGGATGATTGACTCCGCGGGGGCAATCGAAAGCGGAACAGAAACGACACTTGTTGTGAGCGACGCGGGTTCCAGATGGTCAATCACGACGGTGGAGTTGATCGCTAAGTCGACGGATGCTCGACGTCCAACGACATCGGCCGCGTTGACCTCACTGAGCGCTTCCGTTGATGACACACGCACCTCGTGCACATCCGCTTCAGAAATCAATGAGCCAGCGGTGATCACACGGTTTGTCATCACCGCTGTTGTGCCATCGCTGTTGATTGCAATAGTCGCGGCGGTCCCTGCAACGCTGACTCCGATCAAGGCAAACCCCAGGAACGCCCGCTGTGTTGGTTTGCGCTGTGCCCATGCCTGCCGTCGTGAAACCATTCCTACCTCCCGTCACCATTGTCAGGAAAGGCGAATATGTGCAGCGGGAGTTATCCCCAATTGCCGTTTTCGCGCTCGGAATGGGAACCCGAGTGAGAGTGTGTCGTCATGAATGATGAGTCGATCTTGAGCCTTACCGATGTCGCGGAGATTATCCAACACACGATTGAGGATGTACGCGACCTGATAAAACGAGGTGATCTCGCAACCCATCCGCACGATCGTTCCAGGATTGAGTATCCCGAGATCGTCCGCTTCATTGACATTCGAAACCACGAGAGACTGACGCTCGGTTTGCACGACACCGAACCCGCCGATTTCGTGATGCTAAGACCCCGCAGGGAATGACACCACCATCGAACGAAACGGAATCACGAGCGAACGGTCGCCGCGAACCTCTAATCGAAATGAATCTGACCACACGGCTGTAATCCGGCCAATGGTGCCAACTGTTGTTCCGACGCTCGCAATCACGTCGCGTCTCCGTTCCGCCTGCCGCAGGAGCGCTCCGATGGTGATGTGTTCAAGGTCGGTAATTGGGCGAATCACACACTGACACGTCATGTGATCATCCACGTACTGGATTGCCGTGGTTTCAGCGACGACTCGTGTGCCAGGTCCACACGCAACACCGTCGATCCACGAACGACCGATTCGCCCAATGTGGACAGCAGGTCCAAAGCCGGTGACAACCGCGTTCAACGCTCCCGCCCGGCGAGATTCCGCAATAAGGGCATCGTGAAACGACATCCGCGAACGAATTGCCCGACCGTTTTCTTGTTCTTCATCCCACCGCGCGTTGTCTTCCTCGCGTTCCCACTGAAGGTCGAGATTGTCAAACACGTTGTCCCATCGCATTCGACGATGCTAAGCCCGCAAGGTTTCCTGAATCTCTTATCCACAGATTTGCGTGGCTCCCGCCATTCAATGTTCGCGTCCACCAAGGTAGCGGTATCTCGCACCCAAACAGCGCCTACGAGGAGGAGTAAACAATGTCGTTGCACACCATTCAATCGGAACCGCGCCAACATCAGCGAGTCGCCGACACCGAGTTTTTTGACCCGCAACCAACGCCGCGCGCAGAACTCCCTGACCCAACGGAGCTCATTGAGCGTCTCGCTCTCGTCACATGTGAAATCCTTGCCGGTACGCGAAACCTCGATCAGATCTCTCGCTGGGTGACTGAGGACGTCTTCCGGATGGTTGCTGAACGGTCAATGGCGGCCAAGAGGCAACGCTCCCAAACCACAGACATCAAACAGATGCGACCGACAGTTACCGTGGTCAGGTCTCACACCTGCGAGCCACGCGACGGCATCGTTGAGGGAGTCGTGCTGGTTCGGATTGGCCCCCGGACACGTGCGGTAGCCGTCAGACTCGAGGGCCTAGATCACCGCTGGCGAGCAAGCTCACTCGCACTGCTGTGAAGTGAGCGGGCGGATTACTCCGGTCGCTGTCCGAACGCTCCGCGCGGGCCGTCTTTAGCCGGTGGCTTCTGCGGCTGGACGCGAGGACGCTGCGCTGGAGCAGGGTTCTGACGGGGCTGCGCTGGGCGAACCA
>WLES01000084.1 GCA_009704155.1 Actinomycetota bacterium
CTTTACCAGAAGGTCATGCGACACGATCCTCGTGACACCAATTGGCTTGGGAGAGACCGCTTCGTGTTGTCAATCGGTCACTCGTCGTTGACTCAGTACACCCAGCTCTTTCTTGGTGGCTTCGGGCTCGAACTCGATGACCTCAAAGCCTTTCGCACTTGGGGGGCTAAGACTCCAGGGCACCCTGAGTATGGGCACACCAAGGGCGTTGAGATAACGACCGGACCACTCGGGCAGGGACTGGCGTCGGCAGTCGGCATGGCTTATGCACAGCGCTTTGAACGTGGACTTTTCGATCCGACCGCACCCGCTGGAGAATCTCCCTTTGACCACCTCACGTATGTCATTTGTGGCGACGGTGACATGCAAGAGGGTGTCACCGCAGAAGCCTCGTCGCTCGCGGGGCACCAACAGCTTGGAAACCTCGTAGTCATCTACGATTCGAACCAGATTTCGATTGAAGACGATACCAACATCGCGTTCACAGAGGACGTAGCGGCTCGATATCGCTCGTATGGCTGGGATGTCCACGAAGTCTCGTGGCGAACCCCGAAGGGATACGTTGAGGACGTCCCTGCTCTCAACGAAGCTATTGAGGCAGCAAAGTCGGTCGCGTCGAAGCCATCACTCATCATTCTCAAGACGATTATCGGCTACCCGGCTCCGACCAAGCAGAACACGGGAAAGATCCACGGATCAGCTCTCGGCGCAGATGAAGCGAAGGCTACGAAGCTTGCGATGGGGTGGGACCCGGAGGGGTCTTTTGTCGTTCCATCAGACGTTCTTGAGCACACTCGCGGTCTGGCGGGTCGGAGCGCATCGGTACGACAAGTTTGGGACGCCTCGTTTGCCAAGTGGGCCGAACGCAACCAGGAAGGCAAAGCACTTTTAGAGAGGCTCAACGCTGGAAAACTGCCCGACGGAATCGAAGCGTCACTCCCCGTCTTTGAGGCGGGGACCAGCATCGCAACGCGTGCGGCGTCTGGAAAGACACTGAACGCACTCGCGGACGTAATGCCGGAACTCTGGGGCGGAAGCGCTGACCTTGCTGAATCTAACCTGACCACGATTGACAACGCCAAGTCATTCGTCCCAGCAGAGCACTCGACCGGCCACTGGTCAGGTGATGTGTACGGCAGAGTGATGCACTTCGGAATTCGCGAACACGCAATGGGTGCAATTCTCAACGGAATCGCGCTTCACGGACCGACTCGTTCGTATGGTGGCACCTTCCTCATCTTCAGCGACTACATGCGTCCAGCAGTTCGACTCGCCGCGCTGATGAAGACGCCTTCAATTTTCGTCTGGACGCACGACTCTGTGGCCCTCGGCGAGGACGGCCCTACTCATCAACCTGTCGAGCAACTCGCAACCCTCAGGGCTATTCCTGGACTCGATGTCGTCCGACCGGCTGACGCGAACGAAACAGCGTGGGCGTGGAAGACAATCCTGGAACGTCGAGAAGGCCCGGCTGGGATTGCACTGTCTCGCCAGAACCTTCCCGTTGTTGCGCGCGGCACACAAGCCGGCCCAGATGAGTTCGCCCCAGCGTCAATGACAGCGCGCGGTGCGTACACCCTGATCGACTCCCCCACCGAATCACTCGACGTGATCCTGATTGCAACCGGCTCGGAGGTCCAGCTCGCAGTTGCTGCCCGAGAGGAACTTGCTCAGAAAGGCATCGGCGCCCGTGTTGTTTCCGCCCCGTGTTTGGAGTGGTTCGCGGATCAGCCACTCGATTATCGCGAAGCAGTCCTGCCCCCACGGGTGACGGCACGAGTATCCGTTGAGGCTGGCTTGGCACTCGGTTGGTCCGCGCTGATCGGCGAGCGTGGTCACAGCGTTTCGATCGAACATTTCGGTGCATCCGCTGACTATCAGACGCTTTTTGCTGAGTTTGGAATCACCGCAACGGCGGTTGTCGCAGCCGCCGAGCACGTTCTCTCACGCTAAACGAAAGGCACTACTAATGAGCACACCAACCCAGAAACTCTCGGATGTCGGTGTTTCGATTTGGCTTGATGATTTGTCGCGCGATCGGATTCGCTCCGGGTCACTGCAGCGACTGATCGCCGAGAAAAACGTGGTGGGGGTCACAACCAACCCGACCATCTTTGCTGCAGCTCTCGCCACCGGGACCACGTACGGTGAGCAAATTGCTGAACTTGCCGCCGACGGAGCATCCGTCGTCGACGCGGTGTTCGCAGCAACAACTCAAGACGTTGCTGACGCCTGCGATATTTTTCACGACGTTTTTGTGGGGTCTTCTGGAGTTGACGGGAGGGTCTCGATTGAAGTCGAGCCAACTCTCGCTTTCGATTCAGACCAGACAGTAAAGCAGGCGCTCGAACTTCACAAGCGAGTGGCGCGCGACAACGTCATGATCAAGATTCCAGCGACCGTCGAGGGCCTTTCCGCAATCACCGCCGTGATCGCTGAGGGGATTTCTGTCAACGTCACGCTGATTTTCAGCCTCGAGCGCTATCGAGCGGTTATTGATGCCTACCTCGCGGGTCTTGACAAGGCGAAAGCCAATGGTCACGACCTGTCGACCATTCATTCCGTCGCGTCGTTCTTCGTATCCCGCGTCGACACCGAAATCGACAAGCGCCTCACCGCCATTGGCACGGACGTTGCCCTGGGGCTCAAGAGCCAGGCCGGAGTTGCTAATGCTCGGCTGGCCTACGAACTGTTTACAGAATCGTTCGCGTCTGCTCGAGCACAGGCTCTCATCGCCTCAGGCGCAAACGTACAACGCCCGTTGTGGGCCTCGACCGGGGTGAAGGACCCGACCCTGCCAGACACGCTGTATGTCACTGAGCTCGCGGCCCCTGACACGGTCAACACAATGCCGGAGAAGACACTCGACGCAACGTTCGACCATGGCGTCATCTACGGAGATGCCATTGACGGAACCTTTGCTGAGGCGAGGGCAGTCATTGCAAGGCTTGAAGAGCTGGGAATCTCCCTCGACGACGTGACCACGCTGCTCGAGCGCGAGGGCGTTGACAAGTTCATCGTCTCGTGGAACGAACTACTCGACATCGTTACCGCCGCCCTGAAGGGCGCTCAGTGACAATGACCGTTGCAGTTCGCGGTGTGACGGCGCAGTCCGTCGACACCACTTTGGCTGAGTTGGTCTCGTCACACGTTGCGTCGCGAATTGCACAGTCAGATTCGACGCTGTGGGGCAAAGCAGCTCAACCAGAAGCATCAATCCGACTTGGATGGTTCTCGGCTCCACAAAAATCACGTGAACTCGTCGAACCAATCGAAGCACTTCGCTCCGAGTTTGCGGCGCGAGGTTTGACGCGACTCGTGTTGTGCGGAATGGGTGGGTCGTCGCTCGCACCTGAAATGATCACTCGAACTGCTGGGGTCGACCTCGTGGTTCTCGATGCAACGCACCCCGCCCAGGTCTCGCGCGCACTCGATACCGACATCGACTCGACCGTCGTTGTTATCGCGTCGAAATCGGGTTCAACGACGGAAACCGATTCACACAAACGAACGTTCGAAGCGGCATTCATCGCGGCCGGTATTGATCCGGTTTCGCGAATCGTTATCGTCACCGATCCGGGCTCCCCACTCGACGTCGGTTCGCGTGAGGTCGGCTATCGCGTCTTCAACGCCGACCCGACGGTGGGCGGTCGCTATTCTGCGCTGACGGCGTTCGGACTAGTCCCATCGGGTTTAGCCGGCGTCGACATCACCACCCTTCTTGACGAGGCTGAGAACGCCATGTCGGATCTCGCGGCAGACGTTCCAACCAACCCAGCACTGATCCTCGGTGCAGCCATGGCCGCGCGGGCTCCCGAGGTAAACAAGATGCTCCTGTGGACAAGCGGGTCGTCAATCGCCGGAATTGGTGAATGGATCGAACAGCTTGTCGCCGAGTCGACGGGAAAAGATGGTCGAGGTGTCCTCCCGCTAGTTGCCGGACATGGATATCCGAACCTCGACCTCGACGACGTCGTTGAGGTGACGATTACAGACACCGTGACGAATGAGACTGACGGTGACGTCGCGGTGTCTGGCCCGCTCGGAGCACAAATCCTGCTCTGGGAGTGTGCAACCGCCGTCGCGTCGCGAATTCTGGGTGTCAATCCTTTTGATCAACCAGACGTTGAGTCAGCGAAGATCGCGTCGCGCACGTTTCTTGAACGCGAGCCCGAAACTCCAGCTGATTTCCAGCGAGACGATGACATTGAGTTCGCGATGTCCGGATTCACGTCGTCGTCATCGACCGTGCAGGGCGTGGTCGACGACCTGCTGGCACTCGTGAACAGTGACGGCTACGTTGCGATTCACGCCTATGCGGAGCGTGCGGGCACGATCGACGCCGATGAGATTCAGCGTGCGGTGGTGCGGAGAACTCGACGGCCCACCTCGTTCGGGTGGGGCCCTCGATTCCTGCACTCAACCGGCCAGTTCCACAAGGGCGGGCCGGCTGTGGGAGTGTTCCTTCAAATCACGACCGTTGACGAGAACGACCTGCAGATTCCGGATCGGCCCTTCA
>WLES01000085.1 GCA_009704155.1 Actinomycetota bacterium
ACGAACGACGTGACGACGTGAACACGTCCTGCGCGTGCGCGGTCCGAGATGGCACCAAGCAACGCGAGGTGGATCATCTTCTTGGGGGTGCGCTGCGAGTAGTCGCGGGGAGTCGGTCCGTGGACAACTCCACCTCCGCGGTGCTCTGGTGCACGAACGGAACCCTGACGCGCGCGACCGGTTCCCTTCTGCTTGAACGGCTTGCGCCCAGCACCGGAAACCTCTCCACGGTTCTTCGTGGAGTGCGTTCCCTGACGGGCGGCCGCGAGTTGTGCGACAACAACCTGGTGAATGAGGTGGACGTTGGCTTCGACTGCGAAAAGCGAGTCGGGAAGCTCAATCGTGCCTGTCTTCTTTCCAGTTGCGTCAACGACGGTTACCTGCGACATAATCCTTAGGCTCCCTTCACTGCGTTGCGAACGAAGACGAGTCGGCCGGCTGGGCCGGGGACTGCGCCCTTGATGAGGAGGAGACCGCGCTCTGCATCCACTGCGTGAACGGCGAGGTTAAGAACGGTGACGCGGTCGAAGCCCATACGGCCAGCCATACGCATTCCCTTGAAGACGCGTGACGGAGTTGATGAAGCACCAATCGAACCGGGCTTGCGGTGGTTACGGTGTGAACCGTGTGACGCCGAAACACCCTTGAAGTTGTGGCGCTTCATGACACCGGCGAAACCTTTACCCTTTGACGTTCCAACAACATCGATTCCTTCGCCAGCTGCGAAGATGTCGACGGTCAGTTCCTGGCCGAGGTTGTAATTGGCGGCGTCCGGCGTGCGAATCTCAGCAACGTGGCGACGAGGGGTAACGCCAGCCTTGTCGAAGTGGCCGGCGAGCGGCTTTGTAACCTTGCGCGGGTCAATGGCGCCAGAAGCAACCTGAATCGCTTCGTAGCCGTCGACCTCGACGGAACGGATCTGCGTGACAACGTTGGGGCTGACAGCAACGACGGTGACGGGCACAAACTTGTTGTTCGCGTCCCACGCCTGCGTCATACCAAGCTTGACACCCAAGAGACCCTTGGTGTTCTTAGTCTTCGTCATGCGTCTGTCCTTAGAGCTTAATCTCGATGGAAACGTCTTCGGGCAGGTCGAGACGCATCAGCGAGTCGACAGCCTTCGGAGTCGGGTCAATGATGTCGATGAGACGCTTGTGTGTGCGCTTCTCAAAGTGCTCGCGGCTGTCCTTGTACTTGTGGGGTGAGCGGATGACAGCAATGACATCCTTCTCGGTGGGAAGCGGCACGGGGCCAATCACCGTTGCACCCGCACGGGTTACGGTGTCGACAATCTTGCGTGCCGAGGCGTCAAGGCCAGCGTGGTCGTAAGACTTCAGCCGAATGCGGATTTTTTGTCCCGCCATGATCCATCCTTTGGGTTATTCCCGGACAAGTTGTCCGTGAGACTTTGTGCTTGCGCACCACTGTTCTTCTATCAACTGACTTCCCCGACACCCCCAGTTTCCTGAGCGAGTGGTGAGTCGTGCTGTCTGCCGGTGGCCCAGAGGTATTTCTCTCGACACTGCCTGGCAGTGAGCGCAACGACAACGCCGCGCGTATACAACCTCACAACTCTCTCATAGGGCGTGCATTTATGCAACTCGGGCGTGTCGCACCAAAAAGTCCGCGCAGAGCAGCCCCATAGAATGTGCTCATGTTGTCTTTAGACGCCCGTGCGCACGCGCTTTCTCAACGCATCCCCGATGGTTTCATCCTCGGAACAGCTACGTCGTCGTGGCAGATTGAAGGGGACAGCACCGGTCGCGGTTCCTCGATTTGGGACGATTTCGCTGCCGTAGCTGGAAACATCAAGGACGGCACGACGGCAGACCCGGCGTGCGACCACGTTAATCGTCTCGACACTGATCTTGAACTGCTGGGGTGGCTCGGTGTTGACGCATATCGTTTTTCGTTTTCGTGGCCGCGCATTTTTAGGACGGGCGAAGGGGAACTGAACCAGTCCGGTCTCGACTTTTATGACCGACTCATCGACGGACTTCTCGAACGGGGCATCAAGCCAGCCGCGACCATGTATCACTGGGATCTCCCGTCGACATTTGGCGACCAGGGCGGCTGGACCTGGGCGCCCATTGTCGACCGATTCGGCGATTACGCAGAAGCTCTCGCAAACCGATACGCCGATCGGGTGGACTCGTGGGCAACCCTCAACGAGCCGTGGGTGTCCGCTTGCCTTGGATACGCGACGACCATCCACGCACCCGGAGCGGGTGACCCGGCGAGAGGTTTCGAAGCGGCGTATCGTCTCCTCCACGCTCACGGACGCGCGGTCGACGTCTTGCGCTCTCACAACGCACCCAATGTTGGAACAGTCCTCAACCTCACCACGATCATTGATGATGACGGCAAGTCCGATTACGGGCGCCAAATCATTGACGGTCTTCAGAACCGCATCTTCCTCGACCCACTCGCGGGGCGCGGAATCCCGATAGACATTATTGAGGCGACCGCGGGAATCACCGACTGGTCGTTCGTCACGGACGAGGGCTTGACTGAAATCGCCCGCCCGATTGATTGGCTGGGAATCAACTACTACACGCCAGCCAGAATCGCTCAGTCGACCGCGAGCGACAAGGGCTTCATCGTCGGACAAAACACCGACGTGTACCCCGGTTCCCCTCTAGTTGAGTTTGTTCCACGCGAACCGCGCACGGAAATGGGGTGGGAGATTCACGCGGAGAGCCTGACTACGACTCTCGTCGACACGGCAGAGCGTTTACCCGGAGTTCCCCTTTTCATTACAGAGAACGGTGGCGCGTTCCCCGACGATGAGCACGTCGATGGGCGGGTCAATGACCTCGACCGAGTCGACTACATCGAGTCACACATTAACGCTGCGCTCGACGCTCGCGATCGAGGTGTCGACCTTCGCGGTTACTTCGCCTGGTCACTCATGGACAACATCGAATGGGCCGAGGGTCTGCTCAAGCGTTTCGGAATCGTCCACGTGGATCCCGAAACGCAGGTTCGCACACCGAAATCGAGCGCTTATTTCCTTCGCGCGGTCATTGCTGCGCGATAACGCAGAGGGCTAGCCCTTCACCGAACCGGCGAGAAGCCCGCGGACGAAGTAGCGCTGGAGTGCGAAGAACACGATCAGCGGAACAATCATTGAGACGAAAGCGCCGGCTGTAAGGACTTCCCAGCCGCTGCCACGCGTTCCGACCATCTCGGCGATGCGCACGGTCATCGGCGCGACATCTTTGGACCCACCTCCGAAGGTGAGACCCACGAGAAGGTCGTTCCACACCCACAGGAATTGGAAGATTGCGAACGATGCGATGGCGGGAACGCTCAGTGGAAGGACGATCTTCGTGAAGAGCGTGAACCAGCCAGCACCGTCAACTCGAGCTGCCTCTATGAGTTCTCGCGGAATTTGCGACAAGAAGTTGTGCAGCAGGAATACTGCAAGCGGGAGACCGAAGATCGTGTGGGCAATCCAAATCGGGATAAACGTGCCAGATATCCCGAGGTCGGGGATGATCGTGACATCGTTGATGACGACACCCTTGGCGAAAAGCTGAAGGAGTGGCACGAGGGTGAGCTGAAGCGGCACAACCTGCAGAGCAAAGATTGTATAAAAGATGAAGTCGCGACAGCGGAACTCAAAAAAAGCAAGTGCATACGCTGCAAAAAGCGCGAGGGTGATCGGGAAGACAACGGCGGGGATTGTCAGGGCGAAGCTGTTGAAGAAAAACTGAGCAAGCGGTGGGTTTGTCGTGGTGCCTTCGAACAAAACCTGGAAATAGTTGTCAAGAGTGACGTTGGGGTTTCCGAAGAACGTCCACCATCCGCTGTTGTTGATGTCTTCTTCTGGGCGGAACGACGTGATGAGGAGGCCGAACGTCGGAATGGTCCACAGGATGGCCATCGCGAACGCGAAGATGGACGCAATCGGCGATGCGAATATATTTTTTGCCTTGGCTTTCGATGCGGCGAGGCTGACGGCGGTCATCGTTCAGTCCTCTCAAGTCGCAACTGGCGGACGTTGTAAATGATGATGGGCACGACTCCAAGAAAGAGGAGCATTGCTAGAGCACTACCGTGACCGTAATCCATTTGCCTGAACGATTGTGAATACATCTCGTTGGCGATGACGTTGGTTTGGAAGTTTCCGCCCGTCATTGTTCGCACAATGTCGAACACCTTGAGTGTTCCGATGGCGGTCGTCGTTAGGACCACAACGATGGTCGAACGAATCATGGGGACAGTGATTCGAACGAATCGACGCCAGTTGCTCGCACCATCCAACATCGCGGCCTCAACGATTTCGTCTGGGACGTTCTTCATCGCAGCTGCCAGCACGACCATCGCGAACCCGGTCTGGATCCACACCATGACGACGATAAGGAGGAACGTATTGAGCGGAGCTTCGAGCATCCAGTTCGGCGGAGTCATCCCCAGTGCTTTGGCGATGGAACTCAAGAGTCCAATGTCGGGGTACTTCTCATTGGGCTGGAAGTCAT
>WLES01000086.1 GCA_009704155.1 Actinomycetota bacterium
CCTTACCGACACGACGGTGATCCGCGTTATCGACGACCAGGTCAACTGAGAAGAAACTGCTGCGCCAAACTTGCGACAACCGGGATCACCGTTGTGATGACGAACGCCGGTAGCAACAGTGTTCCGACCGGTGCGAGCAGTTTCGTGGGAAGCAGTTCAATCGCATAGGAGACGCGGTGCTTCGCGTCGGCGCGCGATCGAGCCGCCGCGATTGACAACAGGTGCGAAACCGGCACGCCATGGGTTCGCGACATCCTGATTGAATCGTCAAGTTGAGGGATCTCGTCGACTGTTCCCCACCGTTCAGCCAACTGGGTTAGGGCGTGCACCTGTTCGGCACGAATTGTTGAACTTCGACACAGTGCAGCAGCGAGATCAAGCACCAAACCAGTTTCCACTGGCGGATGGGGAATGCTTCGACGAATTCGGAGCATCCACCGCCATGATCCGAGGACGAGCGCAGTTCCCGTGACGAGACAGGCGAACCCAGAGAGTGTCGTGAGGAGAAAAACAATCACAGGGAAGCCGAACATCTCAGCTGCTACGGCGGTTACCCCTGGCAACGCGCACAACACTCGAGTTGTTGCGATGGCAGAGACCATCCCAACCGTGATTTGCCGCTCACGCTGTTCGCTGTCGTCAAGCGCATCGGCGAGAGCAGTGAGAACTCCTTTTCGTGGCGCACCCGTCGAGCGCGAAAAGCCGATGACCGCGTCGACTATTTCGGCGTTTAGTGAGTTTTCTACCTTGCTCATCCGCCGAGCAGTCTCGAGTGGCAACCCCGCACCGAGGGCCGCTGCGAACACCCGAACGGGACTCACACCGCCGTCGCCAGCAGTGTTCCGTTGTCGATAACGAGTTTTCCGACCGTCACCGTTACTCCTGCGCCGACTCGTTCGCACACCGCAACTGTCGAAACCGCCGATTGGACCAGTCCGGCGACCGCATCGAAAGGAAGACCTGCGACGAGCGCGAGCGCAGTCAGCCGAGCCCCCACTTCGGCCAGCGAACCGGCGTGGACCGTCGCGATCCCTCTGTGGCCGGAGGTCAGTGCCAGCACATAGTCACGAAACTCAGCTCCCCGAATTTCTCCAATGACGAGCACGTCGGGTCGCATTCTCAGCGATTCGCGAACGAGTTGCGTGAGGTCAATCAGGCCACCCCCGTCCGGGTTGGCAACTCGAGTCGAGAGATAGGCGGTGTTGCGGTGTTCTGTCGAGATTTCGGAAACGTCCTCGATGACGACAACGCGGTCGGCGTCGGTTGTGGAATCAAGAATTGCCGAGAGCAAGGTTGTCTTGCCGCTACCGGTCACACCGGCGATGAGGAGTGAGCCCGTCAAGCACGCTATGCGCGTCGCATCGTCTGCGAACTCAAAGTCGTCCAGGCGCACTCGGGTCGGCCTGGGAAGTCTCAGTGAAATCAGCGGTGCGTCCCGTGCAACCGGCGGAAGTGCAACGTGAACTCGCACCCGCCCCGCGAGCGACGCATCACCGATCGGTTTCGAGTCATCGACGCGCCCGCCGCCGCTTTCGACGAGCCCAACTCCGATGAATCGCGCGTCGTGCGGTGTGAGCGTGAGGCCAGACAATTCAAACCCATCCCCGCTATCCACCCACACTCGCCCGGCTCCGTCTGTGCAGATGTCACGCGTACGGTCGGTCACAAGTCCGGCCAGCGGACCGAGTTCGATGTTGGAAAGGGTCACACCGTCATCGTGTCAGGGCATCTACACCGTTGGGGGTGTTCGGATTATCCTGTGGACAACCCGCGAAGGTCAGGCGAATTCGACGATGAGTTCGAGCTCAACGGGGGCGTCGAGGGGAAGGACGGCAACACCGACTGCACTTCTCGCGTGCCGACCGCTCTCACCGAAAATCTCGACGAGCACATCGCTCGCCCCGTTTGCTACGCCCGGCTGCCCAGTGAAGTCGGGAGCCGATGCGACGAAAACAACGAGCTTGACGATCTTGGTGATGCGGTCAACTGACCCGATTGACGTTTCAATTGCGGCGAGCGCGTTGAGCACGGCGGTTCGCGCCATTCCCGCCGCTTCGGTGGCGTCAACATCCGCGCCGACCTTGCCCGTTGCCGGCAATGAGCCATCAATAAACGGAAGCTGACCTGCCGTGAACACCAAGCTTCCCGAAATTGTCGACGGAATATAGGAGGCGACGGGCTTTGCCACAGCGGGAATGGAAATTCCGAGTTCGGCGAGGCGTTCGGTAACTTTCACAGCCGTATCCTTACAAATTCCGGGTCAGTTGGCGATGGGTCGTTTGAAATAGGCAACGAGTCCACCCTCTGGGCCGTTGATGACACTGACGAGTTCCCAACCATCGTCACCCCACGAGTTCAAGATCTGAGTAGTTGAGTGAATAATCAACGGTGTTGTCGCGTATTCCCATTTCATGGTGATGACCTCGTTTCGGTGTTTCATAGGTTCTCTGGGTAATCTTGAGTCTATGTCCAAAGGGTTATCGCGTTTCTCCCCCAAAGTCGGTTCATGGTTTGGCCTCGGTGCCACTTCTGCCCTCGCCGGCCTATTGGTCGCGGTGATGCTCACTCCCGTCATGGCAATTGGCGGCGTTACCGTGAAAAACACGATTGGTGTGTTGGATGCGCTCCCCGACTTCATTGAACTCGACCAACTCGCTCAAAAGAACGAGATTTACGTTCAGAACGATTCGAACCCAGAAAACGGATACAAGAAAATCGCCGATGTGTACTGGCAAAACCGCCAAGAAGTCGAATGGGATGATGTTTCCCAGTACCTCAAAGATGCTGCTGTCGCCGGTGAAGACCGACGGTTTTTCGACCACCGCGGCGTTGATATTCAGGGAATCATCCGCGCGGCTGTGGGAAACGTTGTGTCGGGTGACATTACATCAGGTGCGTCTACTCTGACGATGCAGGTCATCAAAAACACGTATGTGCAGCGCGCCGAAGCGCTCCCTACGGAGGACGAGCGGATGGCGGCTTACGCGGAGGCAACCGCGACATCCTTTGAACGCAAGTTCAAAGAAATGAAAATGGCACTCAGCCTGGAAAAGCGATATTCGAAGGAGCAAATCCTCCTCGCCTATCTCAACATCTCCAACTTCGGTGGAAACAATTACGGTGTCGAAGCAGCTGCGCAAATGTACTTTGCAAAGTCCGCCAAGGACGTGACAGTGGCCGAAGCGGCATCACTGATCGCCATCGTGCAATACCCGGAGTCGCGAAATCTCTCAGACCCCAAGCTTTACGCCAAGAACGAGGCTCGGCGAGACGTTGTCCTCCAAGCGATGTTTGATGAGGGCTACATCACCAAGTCACAGTTCACCGAGGCAATTAACACACCGGTTGACGAGAACTTCGTCACGCTCACGACTCCGCTCAGTGGGTGTGTTGCCGCTGACGTCTACGCGCGATGGTTCTGCGACTACGTCGTCAAGAACGTCGCCAATTTCGAGGCACTCGGTGAGACCTCCGAGCAGCGTTTGACGAACTGGTACCTCGGCGGTTACAAGCTCTACACGACAATGAACTACGCCCTGCAGGTGACCGCTCAAGATCAAGCGTGGACGGTCCCGAACAACATTGAGACCCCGAAGCTGGGTGCCGCAACAGTGTCGATGGAAGTGAGTACCGGCCGAGTCCTCACCATGGCACAAAACAAGGTCTTCAACGACACGCAGCAGGGCGGTGGGATTGACTCCACAGCTGTCAACTTCTCCACCGACAGGGCGTACGGCGGTTCGAGCGGCTTCCAGACGGGTTCGACATACAAGATTTTTGCGCTCGTCGCCTGGCTCCAATCTGGCCACGGCCTCAACGAACTCGTCGATGCTTCGGAGTTCGAAAAAGATCAAGCGAAATTCCTCGACACATGCGAGAACAGCGGACCACACGGTGGAAAGTGGGAATTCAAGAACGATGCAACCGCTCCACCGGTTGTGAGCGTTATGGATGCCGTGCGGGCATCGATCAACTCGGCGTTTGCCTCGATCGCCGAACAGCTCGACCAGTGCAACATTCGTAAGGCTGCAGAAGCCCTCGGTGTTCACCGCGCAGACGGCGGAGTTCTTAAATCCGTGCCTTCTGCCGTTCTTGGCGTCAACGAACTCGCTCCAATTTCGCTCGTCGCCGGTTTCGCTGCGCTGTCCAACAACGGAAAAGCGTGCCAACCGATCATCCTCGATTATGCGATTGACCCCTTCGGTGAAAGGGTCGAAGGGCAAAAGCCTAAGTGCACCCAGGGCATCGACCCTGACGTCGCCCACGGTGCCGTCTACGCAATGAAGTCCGTGATGTCCGGTGGTACCGGTTCGGCTTCCAATCCCCGCGACGGAGTGCCTATCTTCGGCAAGACGGGGACCACTGACTCGTCGACTCAAACCTGGATCGTGACATCAACTTCGCGAGTTGCCTCTGTTGCATGGGTCGGAAACATTGTCGGCAAGTACCCGATGCGACAGTTCCCCGGTGGTGCCACCTTCCG
>WLES01000087.1 GCA_009704155.1 Actinomycetota bacterium
ATCGGCGCCACAATCGTCGGAGTTAATGCCCGCGATTTGACGACGTTTGAGGTGGATCCCAACCTATTCGGCACTGTCCGCCACTTATTCGACAATGGAGTGATTGCCGTGGCTGAGTCGGCTGTCAGAGATGTTTCCGACGTCATCGCCTATCGCGAGGCCGGCGCTGATGTTGTTTTGGTCGGCGAGGCTCTCGTACGCTCGCCGCATCCGGATACCCTCATCGCCGAGTTTAGAGAGGTTCGCTAATGTCACTGCGCCTAGGAGAAGGTCCTTATTTCGGCGAATACGGCGGGCGTTTCGTCCCAGAGTCCCTCATCAAGGCACTTGACGAACTCGACGCGGCCTATCACGCAGCGAAGGCCGACCCACTGTTCGTCGCGGAACTTGCCGAATTACACCGCAACTACACCGGGCGACCATCGATTCTCACGGAGGCGTCGCGCTTCGCCGCTCTGGCCGGGGGAGCTCGCATATTCCTCAAGCGTGAAGATCTCAACCACACAGGTTCACACAAGATCAACAACGTGCTTGGTCAGGCGCTCATCGCGAGAAAGCTCGGAAAGACCCGCCTTATCGCCGAAACCGGTGCAGGCCAGCACGGGGTCGCAACGGCCACAGCGGCTGCTCTGTTCGGCATGGATTGCGTCGTGTACATGGGTGAGGTCGATACAGAACGTCAGGCGCTCAACGTGGCACGCATGAAGCTGCTTGGCGCGACTGTTGTACCTGTCACAAACGGTTCCCGCACTCTAAAGGACGCAATCAACGAGGCAATGCGCGACTGGGTGGCCAACGTTGATACGACCCACTATTTGCTCGGCACTGTCGCGGGTCCGCACCCGTTCCCTGTGATGGTCAGGGACTTCCATTCCGTGATTGGTGCGGAGGCTCGTGAGCAACTGTTGGCTGCTGAAGGGCGCCTTCCCGACGCTGTTGCCGCCTGCGTCGGTGGTGGGTCGAATGCGATTGGCATTTTCCACCCGTTCCTCGATGACGACGTCGCTCTCTACGGTTTTGAAGCAGCCGGCGACGGGATCGACACTCCGAGGCATGCAGCGACCCTGGAGAGAGGACGACCAGGCGTGTTGCACGGTGCCCGCACCTCCGTTCTACAAGATGAAGACGGACAGACGATTGAATCGCATTCGATTTCAGCCGGTCTTGACTACCCGGGAGTAGGCCCAGAGCACTCGTGGTTACGTGATTCGAATCGCGCTGTGTATATGGGAATAACGGACGCAGAAGCAATGCAAGCGATGCTCGACCTCTCCCGAACTGAGGGAATCATCCCAGCTATTGAAACAGCGCATGCACTCTCTGGGGCGCTCAAGATTGCGGCGGACATGCGGCCAGATCAGATAGTGCTCGTGAATCTCTCTGGTCGTGGTGACAAGGACATGGAAACGGCTGCTCGCTACTTCGGGTTCATTGGCGGCGGGCACCAGTGACAACCGTCGTCGAAACTATCCGCAAGGCCAACGGCGCCGGTCGTGGTGTTCTTGTCGGCTATTTGCCTGCCGGGTTCCCATCTGTTTCGGACTGCGTCGACGCTATCGTCGCACTTGCCAAGGGCGGTGCTGATGTTATTGAACTTGGAATTCCTTATTCCGACCCCGTGATGGACGGTGTCGTCATCCAAGAAGCAACAACTGCGTCACTCTCGGCAGGGTTCAGAGTGCGCGATACCTTCGACATAATTCGCAGCGTCTGTCAACAGGTCGATGTACCAATACTCGTCATGACCTACTGGAATCCCGTTGTCCAATACGGAGTAGATCGTTTTGCTCAGGAGCTGAAGGAGGCTGGGGGAGCGGGAATCATTACCCCCGACCTAATCCCTGACGAGGCAGACGAGTGGATTGAGGCATCTGACAAATACGACCTCGAGCGTGTTTTCCTCGCTGCTCCATCGTCAACCGATGAAAGGCTGCGTTCGGCCGTCGACAACTCGACCGGATTCGTCTACGCGGTGTCGACGATGGGGATCACCGGAGCTCGAGACGACGTTGACTCTGCAGCGCGAACACTCGTCGCTCGCCTGCGTTCGGTCGGGGCACAGACGGTGTGTGTCGGGCTTGGTATCTCCACAGCCGAACAGGTCTCTGACGTGTGCTCTTACGCAGACGGCGCAATCGTCGGTTCGTTCCTCGTCTCAGCACTCTCCCGCGGTGGAGCAGACGATGTCTTGGGTGCCGCGAAGGCACTTACTCTGGGCACCACCCGATTGACCGCATAGGCTGAACAGAGTTCGGCGAAAGGACAACACATGTTGCGTGCAAGTATTCCCTCACCTCCCGAGTCGTGGCAGGTTATCAACCTCGGACAGGTGCTGCGCGACCTTGGGGCTGACTGGGCAACCTTCAACCTCTCGATTCACGCCTACGCGTTGTGCATTCTCGCCGGAATCTTCGCTGGGTTGATCATCACCAACAGACGACTCGTAGCCCGCGGTGCAGAGCCCTGGGTTGTGCTCGACGTCGCACTTCTGGCAATCCCGTTTGGCATCATCGGAGGCCGGGCGTACCACGTGCTAACCCATCCGGCTGATTATTTCGCAGGTCAAGACATTTTGAGGGTCTTCTACATCTGGGAAGGCGGCATGGCGATTTTCGGCGCGCTCATTCTTGGAGGAGTCGGGGCGTATGTCGGCGCACGGTTGGTTGGAATGCGGTTCTGGGCGTTTGCAGATGCAATCGCGCCCGGCTTGCTGGTAGCGCAGGCTATCGGGCGTTTCGGTAACTGGTTCAATCGAGAGCTTTTCGGTACACCAACCGACTTACCGTGGGGGCTCGAAATCGAGTCAACAAACCCTGCATTTCCGATCGGGCTGGCTGAGGGAACGCTCTTCCACCCGACGTTCCTTTACGAGGCAGTGTGGAACGTCACGGGAGCCGTGTTGTTGATTTGGGTGGGCCGAAAAGTTACCCTCCAGTGGGGCAAGCAGTTCGGGCTCTACCTGATGTGGTACGGAGTCGGTCGCATTGCCACCGAAACGATCCGCCTTGACCCGAGCGAGACCATTCTCGGTATACGCGTAAACGTCTGGGGCGCAGTCATCGCCATCCTTATCGGCCTCGCGATTATCGCCATTCAGAATCGCCGCCACCCTGGTTTGGAGACAAGCGTCTACCGGCCAGGAAAAGAATGGACTCCTGACAGCGCGAAAGAGCCATCAAACACGTACTCGAAAGAGGAATTGGAAAACCCCAAAACCTCGCAACGCAAGCGAAAAGGCACTACAAAATCATGAGGCGCGCGAAGATTGTCGCAACACTGGGCCCAGCAACCGATTCATACGACACGATAAAGGCGATATTTGAAGCCGGGGTCGATGTTGCTCGAATGAACCTGAGCCATGGAACACACGCGGTTCACGAAGCGGTTTACGCCAATATCAGGAAGGCAGCGAGTGACCTCGGCAAACCCGTTGCCGTTCTGGTAGACCTCCAAGGTCCAAAGATTCGTACAGGGAAGTTCGCCGACGGGCCACACGAGCTCGCCGTCGGTGATGTTTTCACCATCACGACAGAAGACGTTGAGGGCACCAAAGAAATCGTCGGTACTACCTTCAAGGGTCTCCCCGGCGACGTTGCACCCGGCGACACACTTCTCATCGACGACGGAAAAATCAACCTTAGGGTGCTCGACACCGACGGTATTCGTGTTCGAACCGAGGTTGTTGTCGGTGGGGCAATCTCGAATAACAAGGGCATTAACCTTCCCGGTGTCGCTGTGAATGTTCCAGCGTTATCTGAAAAGGACGAAGATGACCTGCGGTGGGGGCTGCGAATCGGCGCCGACTACATTGCCCTGTCGTTTGTCCGTAACGCCAGCGACATCGTTCGAGTCCACGAGATCATGGACGAAGAGGGCATAAGGCTCCCGGTGATTGCGAAGATTGAGAAGCCACAGGCAGTCGACGCAATCGAGGAAATCGTCGATTCGTTTGATGCAATCATGGTTGCCCGTGGCGATCTCGGGGTTGAACTCCCACTCGAACAGGTCCCGCTGGTTCAGAAGTTGTGTGTCGAAGCTGCACGGCGTATGGCAAAGCCCGTCATTGTCGCTACGCAAATGCTCGAATCAATGATTTCGTCGCCTGTCCCGACACGAGCAGAGACATCTGACGTTGCCAATGCGATTCTCGACGGAGCCGACGCTGTGATGCTCTCGGGGGAGACTTCCGTCGGAGCGTATCCCGTGGTCACCGTCTCGACAATGGCACGTATTGTCGAGAACACAGAAGAGCGCGGTCTTGAGCGAATTGCACCACTGGGGACGAAACCTCGCACACAGGCTGGCGCGATCACTCTGGCCGCCGCTGAGGTAGCTGACTTTGTTGAGGCCAAGTACGTGTGCGTTTTCACAGAGTCTGGTGACTCCGCTCGGCGCATGTCCCGATTGAGGTTCC
>WLES01000088.1 GCA_009704155.1 Actinomycetota bacterium
AGCAGTTCCCTGTCGTCGTTCGCCTCCGCCTCTTCAGCAGCCTCCACATCCAGCGGTTCTAGCGGGGGAGGTTCCGCTGGAGGCGGTGGCGGTGGTGGAGGAGGCGGTGGCGTCTAGGCGCGCTGTGCGCGGCGGCGTGCGACAGTGATCGCTACTCCCGTGCCGGTCAGGGCGAGTCCTGACCAAAGCGCGAACGCGGGGTTCACGCCGGTGTCAGCGAGCGCACCGAGCGTAAGACCTCCCGTTGGCCCCCAAACGTCGAAGTAGATTGTGCCGGTTGTTTCTGATGACGCCCATTCTTCTGAATTTTGGCGTGAATTCGTTGTGAAGAGGACGGTGTAGTTGCCCGGTTGCAACGATGTTTCCAAATAGGAATAGTGGCCTTCAATGTAGTTTCCTTGAGGGTCTAGATTGAAGTCGTTGCTGCCAAAGTCATAACCACCAATGGTCAGGTCGTTGAGGTCATCGTTACAACTAACGACACCGCTGTTGGTGTCGTCTGGGTTGAATGCTGTATAAACCGCAATCATTGGGTCATCGAGCACCGAACCCATGGAGTTATAGATGTCCAGGTAACTCGACGTTGGTGAAACCCCCGTTACGCGGAATGTGTAGTTGCCTGCTGTGTTGACGTTGACTGCTTGTGTCACGTATATGTGAGAACCGGAATAGATGTTGCAACCGGTAACGTCGCCCAGCGTGACTTCCTCAAAGTTTTCAATTTGGGTAGGTGTTCCAACTGAGAAATCTTCGACCTCGAATGGGATCAACCGACTGTTGTCTGCCAACATCGTTCCCGCTGGATTATCCATTTCGTAAGGGCTTATGAAGTTAAGGTAAACATCAAACTCTCTGGTTTCACCTTGGTAGTCCCATATTTCTATGTCAGCTGGTCCTATGACCGTGATCACTTCTGGTGATTCATTCGCTTCAAGTAGACCATTTGAATTCAACGTCCCGCTGTCGATCGATGCGTTGGTCGTGTTGTCCACATCCCACAGGTTGAAGGTTTGACAATTCAGCAGTGTGACGGTGATTGAGTCGCCGTAGATCGGTAGGTCGTAATTTCCCCCTTGCGCGTCAACAAGGCAGTCAACGGTGAAGTTAGACATGTCAGGGTTAACTGCAGCCACGGCGGGTGCAGTAAGGGCCATAGGCAGGGTCGCGGTCGCGACAAAGGCAAAAACAGTGGAGAGTGATTTCTTCACGAGATCTCCTTTTCGGAATTAATACCAAGTGAGAGGCTATCACTGCGCTTGGCATCAGGTACAGTTGTTATTGGCCCGCCGCGAACAGCGCAGTGAGGGCACATCTCATCTCCACCCGTTCGATTTGTTCGAGTGCCGTGGTGGTGAAGTTATCAAGGAGAAGCATGGCCCAACCTGGCCGTAGTGGCGGTAACGCCCGCACGAAACGTCGTCGACCCCTGGATGAGGAGGGAATCATCCCGATTCTCGCTCGCGCAGTGCGTGAGGTTGAGAACGCCGTCAATCGTGATGGCAAGGTCAACGGGACTAACCGAACCAAGTTTCACGCTGCTGGGCTGTTGATTCGTGAAGAGAAGCAGCGCCTCGATGTTGATAAGTCGATTCCGCAGAAAGAGCGCGAAGAGATCAACAAGCGCCTCGATGGTTTGGCGATGATTATGGTCAAGGCTCTTGCGAAGGACCAGTCACTGGGCACACTGCTTGACCCGAACGCCCCGGTTTCGGCTGCCACTCAGAAGTTGCGTCGTGACATGCTGCTCGCGAGCGGCAAAGAGCTCGATATTGACGAGATTCTCATCATTGACGACACCCCCGATGCTGTCACTGACACGTCGAAGTCTGTGCTTCCGCCGAGTGTTCGTCGTGCAGAATTGGCCAACCCGTTCCTTACTCCCGTTTTTGTCCCGAAAGCGAAAGTCACGGGTCGTTTACAGAACTGGGAACTCATCGACCCGTTGTTCAGGGCGTTCGAGCAGGGTGGCCAGGCCGCGAGCATGGAACTGCCAGAGGCCGGAAACCTCAAGACTCCTGGTGGCATGGACCTCATGCGCCACCAGGCCCGTTTTGTTGAATCGGCGAAGGCCGGTCACCGCAGCTACCTTCTCGCTGACGAGCCCGGTCTTGGCAAGACGGCTCAGGCACTTCTCGCAGCGGAGTCAACAAAATCGTTCCCGCTGCTCGTTGTTGTTCCCAACGTTGTCAAGCGCAACTGGGAGCGCGAAGTTGACCGTTGGATCCCTCACCGCATCGCCTCCGTTGTCCACGGAGACGGCGACGACCTCGACGCATTCGCTGACGTGGTCATCGTGAACTACGACATCCTCGAGCGTCACGCTGGCTGGGCGAGCCGATTCGGATTCGCCGGCATGGTCGTGGACGAAGCGCACTTCATCAAGAACCGTGAGTCGCAGCGGTCGATTTACGTTCAGAAGATTGCGCAGGCGATTCGCGAGCGTCACGGCAACCCTCTAATGATTGCCCTCACCGGTACACCGCTCATCAACGAGGTCGAAGATTTCCGCATGATTTGGAAATACCTCGGCTGGATCGACGACGAGAAGCCGACCCCCGTTCTCATGGCGAAACTCGAGGCACTCGGGCTTTCGCCGGCCGACGGCGGTTTCTTCCCCGAAGCACGCCAATGCGTGATCGATATGGGAATCGTTCGCCGACGCAAGGCCGACGTCGCAAAAGACATCCCGGCCCGACGCATCGCTGACATTCCCGTTGAACTCGATGACGAATACGGCCGGTCTATCCGCGAGTCGGAGCGCGCACTTATGCAGCGCTTGGTTGAGCGCTACGACCGAATCATCGCTGGCCGGGGCGACCGTCCTGCAGGGATCGACGACGACATCGTTCGTCTCGTCGCCAACTCTGAGGTCGAGGAATCGAAGCAGTCAGATACCGGCGACAACGTGTTTGCGATGGTTCGCCGAATCGGTCAGGCCAAAGCAACTCTCGCTGCCGATTACACCGCGCAGCTTGCGCTCAACGTGGGCAAGGTCGTGTTCTTCGCGAAACACATCGACGTGATGGACGCCGCTGAAGCACACTTTGCCAAGGCTGGCATTGCAACCACGTCGATTCGAGGAGACCAGTCGGCTGCAGCACGAACCGCAGCAATTGACGGCTTCACGAACGATCCGAAGATCAAGGTGATTGTGTGTTCACTCACGGCAGCCGGAGTCGGCATCAACCTCCAGGTTGCGTCCAACGTGGTTCTCTCCGAACTGTCGTGGACTAGTGCAGAGCAAACACAGGCAATCGACCGCGTCCACCGAATCGGTCAGGAACTTCCGGTCACCGCGTGGCGAATTCTCGCTGCGCAGACGATCGATTCACGAATCGCCGACTTGATTGATTCGAAGGCTGGGCTTGCCGCCCGAGCACTTGATGGTCAGGACTCGGACATCGAGCAGAGCGATTCAGTTCAAGCGGCCGCGCTCATGGCAATCCTCACGGACGCACTGGCGGCCCGACTTAACGACTAGAGCGACCCAAACGAGGTGCCGCACTCACCGTTGCTGCAGCGGTAAGCGGGCGACTCGGGTTCGATGATGCAACCACCGAGCTCGATTAAGCCTTCGGCCTGTGCACTCGACATTTCGGCGCTCGGCAGCCCGTAGATGATCTCGATGGGTTCTGGCGTGCCGCATTCGGGGCACGCGATTGATGATGGGTCGTCAAACAGGTTCAAGGGTTTCCTTCCGGCCAAGGGTGGATTTTTCTCAGGTTATGAGACACCACCGACACGGAACCCTAGAGGCGGGGGCGATCCAATCCGACGCCAACGAAAATGCGGGAGTGCAGCCGTTCGACGCCGACAGCCAGCGCGCACAACCCAACGATGAACGCAGCAATTGCGAGAACGTAGGCAACGACCCCACCGACACCCATCTCACCGGGGTTGAGGAAGAAGTAGGGGAACCAGCCGTCTCCGGCGAGACCGCGAACCAATGAGCCAGCTACCCACAGGAGCGGATAGACAGCGGCAATCCACAGCACGCTCCAGCGAAGGCGCGAGCGGCCCGGCATGAGCAGCCATTCGATCGCGATGAAGATTGGCATCCAGACGTGCTGGACGAGGTTGGGGAACTCGAACGAGGCGACGTAGCCGTCATTCACGGACAAGCCAGCGAGAAGCAGGTTGTAGACGACGCCAACAACAATCGCGTACGACACGGTGCACGCTCGAACAACTGTGTACCAGCGCGCATCGACATCGCGCATCAGACCAAACAGTCCGCCCATCGTGAGCACAACGATGTTGATGATGCAGGTCTGGATGGTGAAGTACTGGAAGTAGTGGCTTGGGTCAAAAATGCCTTGAACAAGGCGGTCAGAAATGTTGACCGACAGCGCG
>WLES01000089.1 GCA_009704155.1 Actinomycetota bacterium
CCCGCAGCAGCTTTTCTCGTTGAAGACATTCGAGCTGACTTCGGTGTGATGATTTCCGCGTCACACAACAAGGCTCCTGATAACGGCATCAAGTTTTTCTCATTAGGCGGTACCAAGCTTCCCGACGAGGTCGAGGACCGCATCGAAAAAGAACTCGAGGGCGGGCGCCTCTTGCCAATTGGCGATGGCGTCGGGCGAATCCGCCGCTTTGCTGACGCCGAAGATCGTTACGTTCTTCACCTGCTTGCGACCCTAGACGTCTCACTCGCCGGTCTCCACGTCGTGGTCGACTGCGCCAACGGAGCGGCTGCTGGGATTTCACCTCGAGCGTTCAAGGACGCCGGAGCACAGGTAACAGCAATTGGCAGCGACCCCGACGGGCTCAACATCAACGAGGGTTGCGGTTCTACTGATCTGGCCCTCCTTCAAGCCACTGTTCGCGAAACCGGCGCTGACATCGGAATCGCGCACGACGGAGACGCGGATCGTTGCCTCGCGGTCGACGCCAATGGCAACGAAATCGATGGCGATCACATCATGGCCATTCTCGCAACGTCGATGGCCCGTCGTGGGCTTCTCAAGGACTCGACCCTGGTCGCCACGGTCATGAGCAACCTCGGGTTGGAAATTGCTCTCGATGCAGCCGGAATTGAACTCAAGCGAACCGCGGTTGGCGATCGCTACGTGCTCGAAGAGATGCAAGCACACGGGTTCAACCTCGGTGGTGAGCAGTCTGGGCACATCATTTTCCGCGACCACGCAACGACGGGCGATGGGCTCATGACCGGTCTTCACCTGGTGGCGGAGATGGCGCGAACGGGTAAGACCATCGCAGAACTCGCAACCGTCATGACCGCTTTGCCGCAAGTTCTCCTCAATGTGAAGAACGTCGACCACACAAAGCTTGCATCGGCCAAAGACATTCACGACCTCGTTATCGAACTGGAGACCGAACTCGGGGACACGGGGCGCATTTTGCTTCGACCGAGCGGAACTGAGCCACTCGTTCGTGTCATGGTGGAAGCAGCGACGATGGAGCACGCGACGAGCGTGGCAACCCGCATCGCGGATCTCGTCACCGCGCAGCTCGCTCTCTAAACCTTTCGGAGTGAAACCGAGGAGACCGTGTGGTCTTTCTCTTTGTGGAGAATAAGCGTTGCCCGAGAGCGCGTTGGCGCGATGTTGTCGACAAGATTGGGTTCGTTGACGGTGTTCCAAAACCCCAGCGCGATATCGGTTGCTTCCGCATCGCTCAGCGACGCGAATCGGTGGAAATACGAATCCTCGCGAGCGAACGCGCTTTGCCGCAGTTGAAGGAATCGCTCGACGTACCAGTGACGAATGGCGGAGGTGTCGGCGTCAACATAGATTCCGAAGTCGAACAGATCAGATAGCGCAAGATCCTGGCCTGTCGTTGGCGGCTGCAAAACGTTAAGACCTTCGATGATGAGAATGTCGGGGCGACGGACCGTTTCTAGTTCGTCAGCGACGATGTCGTACGACTGATGCGAGTACACCGGGGCCGTCACGACGTCCACCCCCGATTTGATGTCAGTCACGAAGCGGAGAAGAGCCCCACGATCGTACGACTCAGGGAAGCCCTTGCGATCAGCGATACCGCGACGCTCGAGTTCGGCGTTGGGGTACAAGAATCCGTCTGTCGTGACAAGTGCAATGGACGGAGTCTCCGGGTCGCGTGACAGGAGTTCGCGCAACAGTCGCGACACGGTCGATTTTCCAACGGCCACCGAGCCAGCGACACCAATCACGAACGGGGTGTGGGTGTGGGTCGATCCGAGAAACTCGGATGTCATCGTGTGAGTTTCGCGAGCGGCCTTTGCGTACATCGAAAGAAGACGAGTCAACGGCACATAGATGCTTGACACTTCGTCGATATCGAGAGCATCTCCGAGTCCGCGGATTCGATCGATCTCAGTCTCTGTGAGCGGAGAGGCCATCGACGACGCCAAATGCGACCACCGCTCACGAGGAATCTCGTAAAACGGCGTTGGGACGGAAGAGTTGGCGGACATCGTCACAACGATACTCTGACCGAGTGGCTCGTTTAGACTGAAGTCATGTGCGGAATCGTTGGATATGTTGGGCCACGCGGCTCGGAGGCAGTTCTCCTCGGTGGGCTCGGCCGACTCGAATATCGGGGATATGACTCCGCCGGAATTGCGGTTCTCTCAAACGGGCTCGAGGCGCGCAAGCGATCGGGAAAACTTCAGGAGCTTCGTGACGAGCTCGTTGCCAACCCGATTCACGACGGGCACACGGGTATCGGGCACACGCGTTGGGCGACGCACGGTGCACCCAACGACATCAACGCCCACCCCCATCTCGCCGATGACGGCAAGCTCGCGCTCATTCACAACGGAATCATCGAGAACTACGCAGAGCTCAAGGCTGAACTGCTCGAACAGGGAACCGTGTTCACGAGTGAAACCGACTCTGAGGTTGCCGCCCACCTCGTCGGCCGTGCGTTCAGAGAGACCCACAATCTCACCGACGCTTTGCGCGTCGTCGTCAACCGCCTAGAGGGTGCGTTCACTCTTCTCGTGCTTCACGCCGACGAACCGGACGTCGTAGTCGGCGCTCGCCGCAACTCCCCACTCGTCATCGGGCTCGGCGAGGGCGAGAACTTCCTCGGGAGTGACGTCGCTGCGTTCATCGAATTCACCGACAAGGCGCTCGCGATTGGCCAAGACCAAATAGTCACGATCACCCGTGACAACGTCGCCGTGATTGATTTCGACGGAAACAGCGTCACCCCAGAGCCATTCACCGTGACCTGGGATGCGTCTGCCGCAACCAAGGGTGGTTGGCGCTCGTTCATGGCAAAAGAGATCAGCGAAGAGCCAGCCGCGGTCGCCAACACCATCATTGGCCGAATCAAGGGTGAGCGTGTTGACATCGACGGCATCGACGCTGAATCACTCGTGTCGGTTGACCGAATTGTTATCCTCGCGTGCGGCACGGCAGCGTATGCCGGCCTCGTCGGAAAGTACGCGATTGAGAAGTGGGCACGAGTTCCCGTTGACGTTGAGTTGAGCCACGAGTTCCGTTATCGCGAACCCGTTATTTCAGACCACACCCTCATCGTCTCCGTTTCCCAATCGGGCGAAACGATGGACACACTCATGGCTGTCAAATACGCGAGAGAGATTGGCGCCCGAACGCTGTCGATCTGTAACAC
Source organism: Actinomycetota bacterium (assembly GCA_009704155.1). Taxonomy (GTDB): domain Bacteria; phylum Actinomycetota; class Actinomycetes; order Actinomycetales; family Microbacteriaceae; genus MWH-TA3. Next base: position 3,200 of record WLES01000089.1, read on the forward strand.
CCAGGGTGCAACCATTCCGCGCGAGAGCGACGCCGTCATTTACACCCACGCCGGTCCTGAGGTTGCCGTCGCATCGACGAAGGCGTTTGTTGCACAAGTGACCGCCCTGTATCTCCTTGGCATTGCTATCGGTCAGGCGAACGGCAAGGGTGATCCCGCTGAGCTGGCCGCAGCAGTGCGCGACCTTGAAGCGACCCCAACACTTCTCGAGACTGTTCTTCAGCAGGGCGAACGAATCGCCACAATGGCGAAATGGATGGCTGACACGCAGGCAATTCTTCTCCTCGGCCGCCACGTTGGATTCCCCATCGCCCTCGAGGGAGCACTCAAGCTCAAAGAGTTGTCCTACATCCACGCAGAAGGGTTTGCTGCAGGCGAGCTCAAGCACGGACCCATCGCCCTGATTGAGCCAGGTCAGGTTGTTTTTGTCATCGTGCCGAGCCCCCGCGACCCCAATTCGTTGCACGCAAAGGTTGTCAGCAACATCCAAGAAATCAGGGCTCGCGGTGCTCGCGTGATCGCGATCGCCGAACAGGGTGACGCAGCAGTGCTTCCTCACGCCGACGAGGTCATCCCGATCCCCCTAGCGTCGTCGTTCATCGAGCCATTACTCGCCGTTGTTCCGTTGCACTTGTTCTCGATGGAACTCGCAGCCGCAAAGGGTCTCGATGTCGACCAGCCTCGAAACCTCGCCAAATCCGTCACGGTGGAATAACGATGGCCATCGTCGGGCACGGCGTCGACATTGTTGATGTCGCGCGGTTCGCGGCCAAGATTGAGGCAACACCGCGCCTCGCTGAGCGACTGTTCACCCCGACGGAACAGACGTTCCCCACTGATTCACTCGCTGCCCGTTTCGCCGCAAAAGAAGCTCTCATTAAGGCGCTCGGTGGCTCGACGGACTTCAGTTTCGTTGACGTCGAGATTCCCCGAGGGGACGGGCGGCCGGAGTTCGTCTTGACAGGGAACATTGCCACAGCAGTGTCGTCGCTCGGAATTGTGCTTCATTTGTCGTTGAGCCATGACGGTGGATTCGCCATCGCAAGTGTGATCGCTGAGTCATCGTGAGCCACACCATGCGCCGCGCCCTGATTGATCGGGCAGCAATGTCGGCCAATGTCGAGGCGCTCCGCAAGTCGG
>WLES01000009.1 GCA_009704155.1 Actinomycetota bacterium
GGAGCGCTGCCGGTCGACGAAACGGCATCAAACGTATCCAACATCGCATCCAGCTCGGCCATCGTCGTGTCCACACTGCCGGGGTCGTGATAGGAAAACTCGATGTATGCCCCGGACAGCCCCAATCCGCGTTCGTCAAGTCGTCGCGCGAGTTCGGCGCCCGTTCCGAGGTACCCCGCTGGCCCGAGGTCGATCCCCGCATATCCCGCAGACGCAACGGCGTCAAGGAGAGCGACTCCATCGGGGATGTTGGGGTCTTTCCCAACGGTGACCTCGAAGGCCCCGTAGCTCACGGGAGCGTTCGCAACGTAGATCTTTGTGTCGTCCGTCATGACCTCATCCAATCGTCAAGAATTGTTCGTTAGTGGGCAAACCTGTCCGCGATCAATTTCTTCGCGAAACGCCATCATAAGTTCGTGAAGCGGCTGAGGACCAATCCCCAAAACTGATTTCGTGTGCGCGTTTCCGAGGCTTGAATCTTTGGGGACGGGCGCGGGGAACAGTTCACTGGCTGGCGGTTCACCCTCTCGAATCAGCGAACGAGGGAGGTCGAAGACGTCGCACGCGGTGTAGGCGAGTTCGAGTCGCGTCACGGCGGTGTCGCCAACGAGGTGCAGAGTCCCCGTCGCGTTGCGTTCGACGATTCGACCGATCTGCGCCCCAACTTCAGAAGCGAGCGACGGCGTGGTGACGGTGTTGACAAAATCCCCTCCCCAGACGACGAACTCGTCACCGGCCCGAAGAGCTCGCACGAGTGTGTCAACGAAGTACCCGAAGCCGACGTCTTGCAGTCGCGGTGCTTCAGCGATTCGGTGTCGACCCATCACTCCAGCGATTCGAGCGACAGCCCCGCGTCCTTCGAGCGCGCTGTGAACGGCTTGCTCACCGAGCCCTTTGAGGTACCCGTAGTAGTTGATGGCGTTGCCGGCATTTGACTCTGGTTCGAGATGCCCTGTGCCGTCCATGACCCAGTCGCTCGAAATGAAAATGTACTTGCTCCCGTTGGCGTCCGCAACGCGACCGAGTCGCTCCGTGACGGCAACGTAGTTTTCGTAAGCCGCTGGTCGGTCGTCCATGAGTCGGATGAAATCGTTGGCGATGGCACAGTGCACCACGGCGTCACAGTTGTCGGTTGCCGCGGAGAGCGACTCGACGGATGAATAGTCGACGTCAAGGAGAGTCCACGGAGCGGAGTGTCGCGACGAGTCGCGCGTCAACCCCACGACCTCATGACCAGCCGCAAGGAGCGCCTCGGCGATATTGCTCCCGACGAAACCGGTCGAACCCGAAATTGCGATGCGTGCCACGAGGATCTCCTTGTTGGTTACCTGACTATATTGTAGGTTTGTCCTAACAAACATCGTCGAAAGGAATGTCGTGAGCGACTTCAGAATCGGACTGATCGGATCGGGCCGCATTGGCCAGGTTCATGCCGGAAGCATCGCCGACACGAAAGGTGCGACCCTCGCGTGGATTTGTGACCCCTTTATCGACGGGGCCAACACGCTCGCGGCCCAGTTCGGCGGAAAGACGACGACCGACCCTGAAGAAATGTTTGCATCAGGCGACGTCGACGCCGTCGTTGTTGCCTCGCCAACACCAACCCACTTGGACATGATTGATCGAGCCATCGACGCTGGCGTTCACGTGTTGTGCGAAAAGCCCATCGACCTCGACATCGCCAAAGTCGAGAAGCTCCGCGACAAGGCGAACGCGGCAAAGGTCAACATTGCGATCGGGTTCAATCGCCGATTCGATCCCCAGTTCGAATCAATCAAGAATCGCGTGCAATCGGGAGATGTCGGAAAACTCGAGCAACTCGTCATTTTGTCCAGAGACCCAGGCCCAGCCCCTCGCGCCTACATTGCTGTATCAGGTGGGATTTTCCGGGACATGACGATTCACGACTTTGACATGGCGCGCTACTTTGTTCCCGACATCGTCGACGTCTTCGCTGCTGGAACCAACGTTTTCAGTGATGACATCAAAGCTGAGAACGATTACGACTCCGCGACGGTGACCATGCGTGGTCGTGGGGGAGAGATTATCGTGATCGTCAACTCTCGCCACTCTGCGTACGGATACGACCAACGATTGGAAGCGTTCGGCGACGAAGGAATGCTCTACGCCGACAACCTCACGGACACATCTGTCAAGCGGTATTCCGGTGCAACCACAGAGGCCGCCGAACCGTACATCGACAACTTCCTCGTGCGATATGCCATCTCCTACCGCCGCGAACTAGCGCTATTTCTTGACGGGATCCGCAGCGGCACCAACGTCAACCCAACGTTCGATGATGGTCGCGCAGCGCTCATCCTCGCCGACGCTGCGACGGAGTCAGCGCGGACGGGAAAGACAGTTTCGGTCGACGGCCGCCTTTAGCCCAAACCGAAATGTATCGGTTCGGTAACAACGTCCAATAGGACTTTGTCGGCAGACTTTGATATGACATAGTTGCTTTGTCGGTCATTGACATAGATGGTCGGCAGCAATAAACAACTCACAAAAGAGAGGCATTACATGTCTTGGAAGAAAATCTCAGTGATTGCGGCCGTTGCGTCGCTCTCGCTCGCAGGTTGCGCTGCTACTAGCGAGCCTGCTGCAGAAGGTGGCGACAACTCCGCCATCAAGATCTGCGTCTACACCCACGGTGACGGCGGAACCTTCTGGTCAGTCGCACAGGCTGGTGCCGAAAAGGCAGCTGCCGACCTCGGTATCACTGTTGACTACCAGGGTTCGACAAACGACTCGGCCAAGCAGGCTTCGACCATCGAAGCTGGTATCGCTGGTGGATGTCAGGGAATCGCAGCTTCGGCTCCGGACCCAGACGCCATCAAGGACGCCATGCTCGCAGCTGCAGACGCTGGAATCCCCACGGTCACCATGAACTCCGGATCCTCGGTCTTCAAGGACCTCGGTGCATTCACGCACGTTGGTCAGGATGAGATTGTTGCTGGTCGTGAAGCTGGTTACCGCTTCAACGAACTCGGCGCAACCAAGGTCCTCTGCCCCATCCAGGAAGCTGCAAACGTTGGTCTGACCGACCGCTGCAAGGGCCTCGCTGAGACCTTCGAAGGCGAAACTGTTGACTTCAACCTCGACGGTGGACTCGCTGACCTCGCTGGTTCGGCTGCCAAGCTCCAGGCTGCACTCGAGGCGGACCCCGCCATCGACGGCATCTTCGCGCTCAACGCTGACATCGCAACCGGTGCAGCACTTGTCGCTTCGGACGCAACTGGCCGTGGCGCAATCATCGGAACAGTCGACATGTCGGCTGACGCACTCCAGGCAATCAAGGATGGAACAATGGCATTCGCCGTTGACCAGCAGCAGTACGCACAGGGCTACATGTCCGTCGTGCTTCTCTACTTGAACATCACCAACGCTCACGAGCTTGGCGGTGGCCTCCCCATCTACACCGGCCCCGGTTTCGTTACCGCGGACAACGTAGACAAGGTCATGGAGCTCGTAGCTGCAGGAACCCGCTAGTCTCTAGCAATCGGATGGCGGCTGGTGCATCTCTGATGTATCAGCCGCCATTCATCTAAACTCACACTTCTCAATCAGAAAGGCGGCGACCGACATGACGACACCTAAACTCGATGAACGAATGGGCAGAGTCTCATTCTTTACAACTGCCCTGCGACGCCCTGAATTCGGCGCTCTCATCGGCGCGATGGTAATTTTTGCAGTTTTTGCATTCGTTGACACAACAGGTCAATTTGCCCAACTTCAAGGAGCCGCCGGTTGGACCAAGTTCGCCGCTCCAGTTGGCATTGTTTCAATTTTTGTTGCTCTCCTCATGATCGCAGGAGAGTTCGATCTTTCCTCGGGAGTCATGGTGGGCACCGCCGGTTTGCTCATGGGCAACCTCGTCAGTGAAGTCGGTATGGGGGTCTGGGAGGCGATGCTCGTCACCATGATGTTCGCCGCCATCGTTGGACTCATCAACGGAATACTTGTGATTAGAACGGGGCTACCATCATTCATCGTGACGCTCGCGACCTTCTTCGTATTGAAGGGCGTCAACCTCGCCGTCACCAAGATGCTGACAGGAACGGTCCGTGTTGACGGAGTCGATGAGGGTGCCGGCTTCGAAGAGGCGCGCTTGTGGTTCGCGACCAAGATCGATATCGGAACGGCGTCGTTCCAGATTTCCGTCGTGTGGTGGATTGCGTTCACCCTCTTCGCAACCTGGTTGCTCACTCGTACAACTTTCGGCAACTGGATCTTCGCGTCGGGTGGAGACCCCAACGCAGCGCGCAACGCGGGTGTTCCCGTCGCACGCACCAAGATCACACTCTTCGTTCTCACCTCGATGTCTGCTGCGCTGGTCGGAGTGATGGTCTTGCTCGAACTTCGCGGAATGCAGGCAGGTCAGGGAGTCGGACAGGAGTTCTACTACATCATTGCCGCAGCTGTTGGTGGAACGCTGCTCACGGGTGGTGCCGGTTCAGCCATCGGTGCCAGCATCGGAGCCGCAATCATGGGCTTCGCCGCAATCGGTATTCCTTACGCTCTGTGGGACCAAGACTGGGTGTCAACGTTCCTCGGAGTCATTCTCTTCCTCGCAGTATTTGTTAACACGATTCTCGCGAAGCGTGCGTCAGGAGCCCGCAAATGATCGCCAAAAAAGTAGAGCCAATGCTTGAGCTCAAGAAGGTCGGCAAGTCGTTCGGAAACGTCGTCGCCTTGCGTGACGTTGACCTCGAGGTCTACCCCGGTCAGGTCACGTGTGTCCTCGGTGACAACGGAGCTGGAAAGTCAACGCTCATCAAAATCCTGTCCGGCGTGCACAAAGCGAGCGAAGGAGAATTCACTCTCAACGGTGAAGTCACCTCGTTCAACTCGCCGCGTGACGCAATGGCTAAGGGGATTGCCACGGTGTTCCAAGATCTCGCTACCGTTCCACTCATGTCGGTGTGGCGAAACTTCTTCCTCGGAAACGAGCCGACGAAGTGGTGGCCGTGGCTTGGAATTCTCGACACCAAGAAGGCGAAGGCGATCGCGAAGTCTGAACTCCTCAACATGGGAATTGACTTGCGCGACACCAACCAGGCGATCGGCACACTGTCGGGTGGAGAACGCCAGGCTGTTGCAATCGCTCGCGCCGTGTACTTTGGTGCAAACGTGCTCATCCTGGACGAACCAACCTCGGCCCTCGGTGTGCGCCAGTCAGGAATCGTGCTGAAGTACATCCTTGCTGCTCGCGAGAGAGGCGTCGCGGTTATCTTCATCACACACAACCCGCACCACGCTCACCTCGTCGGTGACCACTTCTTCCTCTTGAACCGCGGCCGCATGACGGCTCGTTTCCAGCGGGAAACGGTTCACCTCGACGAGCTAATCCAGGCGATGGCCGGTGGGGCAGAGCTCGACACTCTGACTCACGAAATCAGTGTCATTCGCGAAGGCTAACAACACTCGATTTGAACGGCGGTGAGGGAAACCTCGCCGCCGTTCCTCGTTGCGTGTGGGAGTTACTTTTCGACGAGCGTGACTTCGAAGGAATACAGGTCCGGGCGGTAATAGTGCGAACCGAACTCGATGCCTTTACCCGAACTGTCAAACGCCGCGCGTTCCATTGTCAAAAGAGCGGCCCCGCGGTCGATGTCAAGGTGAGCCGCTTCTGCCGCGTTCGAGGTGCGAGCTCCGATCTTCTGCTTGGCCACTCGAATGGCGACGCCGCGCATCCGGAGAATCTCGTAAAGGCCGAACTCGGCCAATTCTGCTTCACTGATGTCGGCGAATTGCTCGGGTAGCCAGTTCTCAAGGACTGCGACAGGGACGCTGTCCGCTATTCGGAGCCGCTTGATGTGGAGAACGGTCGAGCCAACGGCGACGCCAAGGCGGTCGGCTACCGAGTCGTTTGCCTTGTCGATTGCGTAGGAAAGAAGTGTCGTTGTTGGTTTCTGATTGCCGTGGCTGAGATCGTCGAACAGCGACGTCAGTTCGACCCCTCGCGTGACGCGGCCGTGGACAACCTGAGTTCCAATTCCGCGCCTGCGGACCAGCAGGCCCTTGTTGACAAGGTCTTGGATTGCTCGACGGATCGTGGGGCGACTGAGATTGAGTCGTTCACCGAGGGCGACCTCGTTCTCGAGTCGAGCACCGGCTGGAAGCACGCCGTCCATGATGGCCTTTTCGATTCTGGTTTCCACTTGGAAGTAGAGCGGAATCGGGCCGTTTCTGTCTAGGTCAGAAAAGAGCGTTGCCATAACTGATTCACTCACGGCCGCTCCCCTCTGTGACATTCCCTGCGCGTGTCATATTGTACTGACAATTTGCCAAACGCGACCTTTGTCACCCGATACGCTGGCAGGATGCCCAACCTTCGCCGCTCACTGCCAGCAGTGATAGCAATGCTCATGTGGGCGACTAATTTCGTCTTCTCTCCCGCTGTCCTAGAGGAAGTTGGTGCAATCCAACTGACGGGCGCGCGCTGGTTTATTGCTCTCGTCGTTCTCGTGCCACTCGCGCTCGCGCTGGAAAAGCCAGAATGGGCAACGATTCGCGGTGAGTGGAAGACGCACGTCGTGCAGTCGCTTCTCGGGTACGTCGGCTATACCCTCCTGTTGTACTTCGCACTCGGAATGACATCACCGGTGACAGCGGCAGTTCTTGTAGCCCTCAACCCAGCCACAATCGCGATTGCCGCACACTTTGTCCTCAACGATCGCGTCTCGCGTGCCGCTTTCCTAGGGATTGCGGTGTCGTTCATTGGTGCTGTTGTCGTCGTACTAGGAGGCCAGTCGCTCACTGAGATGTCACTCGGACTCGGGGACGTTCTCTTGCTCCTGGCGACCTTGTTGTGGACCGCATATTCAATGGTCGCGCCTCGCGTCGCCACCCCTCCGATCACGGCAACGACCGTGCAGGCCGCGATTGCCGCGATTATCATGATTCCGGTGATGGCGATCGATATCGTCGCCGGAAATGGCAGTTGGCTGACCCTTGACAGCGTCGGCTGGATTGGCGTTGTGTGGATCGGGTTGATTCCGTCAGCTGGCGCGTATTTCCTCTGGAACATTTCGTCAGAGTGGATTGGCCCCTCGCGCACAGGGGCGTTCCTCAATCTCATCCCTGTCTTCACAGCGGTTCTCGTTTTGTTCGTGGGCGGAAGCGTGACCGTCTGGCATCTCATTGGAGGCGCTCTCGTTCTAATCGGCGTTAGCGTGACGGGGCGACAACCAGCGACCCCGCGGGCAACGGGCACCTAGGATTGAGCGGTGGCACTCACAATCGGAATCGTCGGACTTCCTAACGTCGGCAAATCAACCCTCTTCAACGCTTTGACGAAGAACACGGTTCTCGCGGCCAACTATCCGTTCGCGACGATCGAACCGAATATCGGAGTCGTCAACCTCCCCGACCCACGACTTGAGACCCTCGCGGCAATCTTCGGCAGCGAACGAATCCTCGCAGCGCCCGTCTCATTCGTTGACATCGCCGGAATTGTCAAAGGTGCCTCGGAGGGTGAAGGGCTGGGTAATCAGTTCCTTGCGAACATTCGTGAAGCCGACGCGATTGCGCAGGTTGTACGTGGCTTTGCTGACAGTGACGTCATTCACGTAGCAGGGAAAGTCGACCCCAAGGACGACCTCGAAACAATCAACACCGAGCTGATTCTCGCCGACCTTCAAACGCTCGAGAAGGCGATTCCCCGCTTCGAAAAGGAAGTGAAGGGAAAGAAGATGGAACCCGAGGTTCTCGCAGCAGCTGAGGAAGCGAAGCGAATCCTCGATGGCGGAACCCCATTGTCGAGCGCGAAGTTTGACTCGTCGCCAATCCGTGAACTGGGCCTTCTCACCGCCAAGCCGATCCTGTACATCTTCAACGTTGACGAAGAAGTGCTCACGCACGACGAACGGAAAGCCGCTCTCGCGGAACTCGTCGCCCCGGCCAAGGCCGTGTTCCTCGACGCCAAGGTTGAAAGCGAACTCATCGACCTTGACGCAGAAGATGCACGCGAATTGCTCGCGTCGACTGGACAGACCGAGAGTGGGCTCGATCAGCTCGCCCGCATCGGTTTCGACACTCTCGGACTTCAGACCTATTTGACGGCCGGGCCCAAAGAGTCGCGCGCATGGACAATCGGCAAAGGCTGGAAAGCCCCTCAAGCGGCTGGCGTGATTCACACTGATTTCGAAAAGGGTTTCATCAAGGCCGAGGTAGTTTCTTTCGCCGATCTCGTCGAGTGCGGTTCAATCGCTGAAGCCCGCGCGAAAGGCAAGGCCCGCATCGAGGGCAAAGATTACGTCATGAACGACGGCGACGTCGTCGAATTCCGTTTCAACGTTTAGGAGAACACAATGTCGACTGCACTCATCACCGGAGCTAGTTCGGGAATTGGCAAGGAACTCGCTAACGCACTCGCGGAGCGTGGGTACGAACTAATCCTTGTCGCTCGTCGCAAAGAACGACTCGCAGCGCTCGCGAAAGAACTCACATCAACGCACAAGACCACAGTCACGGTTTACGCGATGGATCTCTCGACGCCGGGTTCCTCGGCTGCGCTGGAAAAGAAGGTGCTCGCAGACGGGCATTCAGTCGACGTCCTCGTAAACAATGCAGGGTTTGGGACCAACGGACGGGTGGCCGACGAAAACCGAGCTCGGGTCGCAGAAGAAATTCAGCTCAACATCGGGACACTCGTCGACTTGACCATCGCGTTTTTGCCCGGCATGGTGAAGCGTAAATCGGGTGCCGTCGTCAACATCGCGAGCACAGCGTCATATCAACCCGTCCCCGGTCTTGCGGTCTACGCCGCAACCAAGGCGTTTGTTCGCTCGTTCTCCGAAGCAGTCTGGGGCGAGGTTCCCACCGGTGTCAAGGTGTTTGCCGTGTCCCCTGGAGCAACGGCCACCGAGTTTTTCGATGTCGCAGGGACAAAGCCAGCTGGCAACCTAGCGACCCCGGCCGACGTCGCTAGGGTAATTCTTCAACAGCTTGATTCCGAGAAGCCAGCACCGTCGACGATTGTCGGATGGCAAAACCGAATCATGGCGCGAGTCTCTCGAATCGTCCCCGTTAAGGCGGCAATTGCCGTAGCTGGCTCGTTGTTCCTCCCCAAGAAATAGGATTGTCGGCATGGATTTGAATAACATCAACTGGCTTGCCGTCTTCGTCGCGTCGATCTCATCGTTCGCAATCGGCGCAATCTGGTTTGGTCCAAAGACTTTCTATCCCTTCTGGATGACCGCAATGGGTCGAAAGGTTCCGACGGAGCAGGTGGAGATGTCCGCTGGGTCGACGATCCTCATGTTCGGTGGGACCTACATCGGCGCACTCATCCAGGTCGCGACGCTGGCCGTGATTGTTTCACTCGCGCGAACCGTTGACCCGACACTCGGCGCACTCGGTGGCGCGGCGATTGGTGCACTTCTCGGTTTCGGTATCGGAGCTGCCGCTTCGTTCAGTCACCGCCAGTTCGCACAGCAGAACCACAAGCAGGTTCACGCGGTGTGGGTGTGGCTTATCGAAGTAGGGCAAGACATTGTGTGCCTCACCGTTGCCGGTGCCATCATCGGAGCCTGGATTTAACGCTCATGACAGAAAAAGTCCAAGGCCCCAAGAGCTACTTCCCGTCGATCGAGGCGAAGTACGGTCAGCCGATTGATCACTGGATGACGTTGCTCGACGAAAACGCGCTCGAGCTGACGCACATGAATCAGGTCGGGTGGCTGAAAGACAATCACGGGTTTGGGCACGGGCACGCCAACGCGCTTGTTGCTGTGTTCCGCAAGGAGCGTAACCTTTGATACGTCGTTGGGGACTGGCGACCATAGCCGTATCGGCGTGTTTCCTCGTCGCTGGGTGCTCCCCAGAACCCGCGAATGTTGTCGCGGTCCCGACCCAGACCCCGTCCCAGACCCCGACTGCTGAAGCTACGACACCAAGCGAATCAAACGTCGATCTGGACAAGGAATTCAGGAAGATTGTCGACGCGAGTTGCGACAAGGCGTCCGACGTCGGAGTGACGGAAACGCTTGTTGGCCAGGATAGACGGCTGGTGTGGGTGCCGGAGAGCGAGGCCTACAACGATTTCACAGCTGCAGCGGTCAATGACACAGAGGGTATCGCTCCAATCTGGTCATCCGAGGTATTCGCCGTGTGCATCGATGCCATCAACTTTTCCATGTTGGAGGAGGGCGGGTCGACATACGCAATCACTGTTTCGGGTGATCTCGCTGCTGGGACGCTACATTCCGAATACACCCTCGAAAACTATGGAACCTTCATTACCGACTATGTCATTGTCGACGGACTGATCATCGGGGTGACGTCCGAAACTCCCGCATCGACAACGGTGAAAACTATTCGCTACGGGATGCCCTCGATGAGGGACATCGAACACTTCCGCGAAGCAATCGACGAGTTCTTGGCATCTGAATAGGCAGGTTGACTCACATCGAAAACAGGGTGCTCTTGTACTTCGTTGAGCGGGAGTTTCAGCACGACGTCTCGCGCGTGTGGAGTGCATGGACGAATGCTGACGAACTTGAAGCATGGTACAGCCCGACCGTTCTTTCCGTTGTACCCGGCTCAGCAGTCTCGGAGGCACACGTTGGTGGGCAGTGGGCAATCGCAGTAGACGTGCCGATGAACGACATGGTCGCGTACTTCTGGGGTCGCTATTCCGATGTCAGCCCCATGTCGAGACTCGAACATTCACTTTCCTATTCGCAGGATGAAGCGGAATTCATCGCGCGCGATGACGATGCGCCGTTTCACACGATTGTTATTGACGTCGAGGAAACTGGCCCTGGGACACGCGTGAGGTTCTCGCAGTTCGGTGAAATGCCAGCCGAGCAGGCTGAAGCGAGCCGCGAGGGAATGGAGAGTTACTTCGACTCGCTCGAGGCTTATCTCGAGCGCCAGAACGGCTAACTCGACCAATAGGCTTGCGTGGTGCCCAAAACCATGAAGCAGTACCCCGCGACCGTGTGGTTCGTGACCGTTTTCACGATGTTTTTCGGTCGCGGTTTCTTGTACTCATCGTGGTCAAGTCGTGGACCGGAAGTTCAAGAGCGACTCGGCATCACGATCTCTGACATGGGAATCCTGGCAACTCTTTTCGCAGCGGGTGCGATCATCGGAGTGTTGGGTTCGGGACGACTCGTGGCGCTTCGCGGCTCGAGGGTCCTCGCAATTATGACGTTCGTGGGTATGCCAGCCGCAATGGCGCTTGCCATTATCGGTGTCGCGATCGGAAACTTCCCGCTCACCGCGGTGGCGTTGTTCGCCTACGGTTTACCGTTCGGAGCCGCAGATTTCGTCTCGAACGTCGAAGGGTCTGAGCTCGACCGCAACGCGGCAAAGAGCCGATTGCCCATGTTGCACGGCGGCTATTCAATCGGAGTTTTGGCCGGTGCGCTCTTCACGAGCGTTCTCATCGTGGCGAACGTTCCACTTGAGGTTCAGGTCGGTGTGACCCTCCTGGCCGTTGGGGCTTTCGCCGTGTATCGAGTCGCGGGGATACCAGCAGGCCACGGAAAACCGGTTCATGACGTCACGGAGACCACCGAGGTTCGACCCAAACTCACGCCAGCTGCAACCAAACGCGTGTCGGTTATCTCATCGATTGCTTTTGTGTTCGTCCTCGCCGAGGGTGCCGCGGCAATCTTTATCCCGCTTGCGCTCGTTGAAGCTGGTCGGACTCAGGCCGAAGCAGCCTTCGCGTACACGTTGTTCTCGCTCGGTATGGCTGTCTCACGAATCGTCGGGGGGCGCATTGTCGACCGCTTTGGTCGAGCAAAGGTTGTTCTCTATTCAGCAATCCTTGCCGCTGTTGGTGTCGGCCTGTTCTCGTTGACGCAGTTCGGACCGTTCGAACTGGTCGGTGCACTCCTCTGGGGAATTGGCAACTCACTTCCGATTGCCATGGCCGTATCGGCAACGACCGACAATCAGAAGACCGCGAGCCGCTCGCAAAGCATCCTGTGGACGTGGGTGTACTTCGGAAATCTGGGGGTCGGTCCGATTCTCGGTGGAGCGAGTGCCGTCATCGGAATCTTTGGAGCCTTCCTCATACCCGTTGCTTTCCTGATTTACAGCGCAACGGTGAGCGGCGTGACCAAACCGGATCCCGAGGTCACCCGCACATGAGGCCTGGGCTCCGAATTGTCCTCAGCATGTTGAGCGCCGCGCTCGTCGGCACTGTGATTCTCTTCATGCCTGTGTCGCACAGCGGAGCCGTCGACATCTCAGCACTCGATGCGGTCTTCACTTCGGTTTCGGCACTCTGCGTGACGGGCCTGACCACTGTTGATACGGCAATTGCGTGGACACCCGTTGGGCACGTCACGATTTTGGCCCTTATTCAATTGGGTGGTTTGGGAATCATGTTCCTTGCGTCAGCTGTTGCACTGTTTATTGGTCGACGCCTGACCCTCTCATCGCGCATGGACGCCGGCCAAGAGAACAGTTCGCTGAGCTCGTCTGACATTGTTCGCACAATGAAGGGGATCGCTAAGCTCACGTTCACCATCGAGGGGATACTCGCGGCGATTCTCACTGTGCGGTTTTACGAGGCGTATGACCACGACTGGGGCAGCGCACTGTGGCACGGCGTGTTCCACTCCGTGTCCGCCTTCAACAACGCTGGTTTTGCTCTGTACAGCGACAGCATGACGGGCTTCGCAAC
>WLES01000090.1 GCA_009704155.1 Actinomycetota bacterium
CACGACCTCTTAGTGAAAAAAGTGTCGCTCGTCGGTGAAATACATTGTTACGCCACCTGCCACGGCAGCCGCAATCACTTCTTCGTCACGGACCGAACCGCCTGGTTGGACCACGGCCGTTACTCCGGCATCGATGAGAACCTGAAGCCCATCAGCGAAGGGGAAGAACGCGTCGCTTGCGGCTACGCTTCCCGCAGCACGATCGCCAGCGCGGGTAACCGCGAGGTGGCACGAGTCAACGCGATTAACTTGGCCCATTCCAACGCCGACCGATGCACCTCCTGACGCAAGCAGGATGGCGTTCGACTTAACCGCTCGGCACGCACGCCACGCGAATTCGAGATCCGCTAGCGTCGTGGGGTCGGCAGCGTTACCGGCAACAAGGGTCCATTCGGCCGACGCGGCGAAGCGGCGATCGGCTTCCTGAACGAGATACCCGCCAGAGACCTGCCGAACCTCCTTAGATTCCGGTTCGAATCCAATGGGAACGGCGAGCAACCGAAGGTTTTTCTTGCCCTTCAGCAACGTCAATGCTTCTGGGTCAAACGCCGGTGCTACGACAACCTCCGTAAACACCTCTGAAATCGACTGCGCAGCTGCAAGAGTAATCGGGCGGTTCGCTGCAACCACACCCCCAAACGCCGACACGGGGTCGCACGCGTGTGCACGAGAGTGAGCATCAGCGATTGTGTCAGCGACGGCAATTCCGCAGGGGTTTGCGTGTTTGATGATTGCGACAGCCGGCTGAGCGTGGTCAAACGCAGCGCGAAGTGCGGCGTCAGCATCGACGTAGTTGTTGTACGACATCTCTTTACCGTGCAACTGCGTGGCCTGGGCTATCCCAAGGCCGCCATGTTCCCCGTAAATCGCAGCCGACTGATGAGAATTTTCTCCGTACCGAAGCGTGGCGCGCTTCTCGGCAGCAATCCGCAGCGAAGGGGCAAACGGCGTTTCGTCGTGCGGGAATTCCCGCTGCATCCACGCAGATACAGCGGCGTCGTATCCGGCAGTGTGCGCGAAAGCGCGGCCTGCGAGTATTCGCCGTTGGGCAAGCGTCAACCCACCGCCAGCGAGCGAGCCAATCACGGTGTCGTAATCGTCGGGGGTGACGACGATTGCGACATTGTGATGATTTTTCGCTGCGGCGCGCACCATCGCTGGGCCACCAATGTCCACGTTCTCGATGACCACAGCCGCCTCTGCTCCGCTCGCCACGGTCTCGGCAAACGGGTAAAGGTTGACGACAATGAGATCGAACGGCTCGATGCCGAGGTTTGCCAATTGTTCGACGTGTGAGTCGTAGCGCCTGTCGGCAAGTATGCCCCCGTGAATGGATGGGTGCAGTGTCTTGACGCGACCGTCGAGAGACTCAGGAAATCCCGTCACCTCACTCACTTCCATCACATCGATACCAGCATCACGAATTGTCGTGCAGGTTGAGCCGGTCGAAACGAGGGCAACCCCGGAATCAGCCAAAGCGGTCGCGAGCTCAACAAGTCGGCTCTTGTCGCTCACCGAGATCAGTGCGCGCCGAATCGGTACGCGATCAAACTCACGATCCGGGGTGGGGAGTGCTGAAACCACTTAGTTCCCTTCGATTGAGTCTTCGCGAGACGCGATGTCTCGGACAACGGCGGACAAAAGCTTTCGTTCGACGATTTTGATTCGGTCGTGAAGGGTCGATTCGGTGTCGTCGTCGTGAATCGGCACCCGCGATTGCGCAAGTATCGGGCCTGTGTCTATCCCGGCGTCAACGACGATGACGCTCGCACCAGTTTCGGTGGCGCCGGCCTCAAGCGCGTCACGCACAGCATGAGCTCCGGGGAACTCAGGTAGATACGCGGGGTGAGTGTTGAGGAGCATCGGTGCAAAGCGTTCGACGAACGACGCAGGTAAGAGTTTCATGAAGCCGGACAAAATGACGAGGTCGGGCGTGAACGATTCGATTGCGGCGGCGAGGCGCTTACCCCACGCTTCGCGGTCTTCGCCCGTTGCAAGAGGCTCGACAAAGGTGGGGATGCCATGACGGTGAGCATGCTCAAGACCGGGGGCGTTGACATCAGAGCCAACCGCGACAACCGTCGCGGGTACATTTCCAGCGTTGCAGTCATCGAGGAATGCGCGCAGGTTTGACCCTGCGCCTGAAATGAGGACGACGACCCGCAACATTGTCAAAGTTTACCGAGTCTGTCCGCGCGCCACTGTGGCGATGTTTCGCGGAAGCGGGCGAATAACGCGAACCGCTGCCCCGACAGCTGTTCCCATCGTGACCATCGTTCCCCACGCAAGCGCGATGTCGACCGGGTCGACTCCGACGAAGATGAACCGGCCTGGCCCGGCTGAGCCCGAGACACCCGAGCCGATGATGAGGAACGCGAGTCCCGAGAAGATGCCGGACGCAACGGTGAGAACTCCGAGTCGAATGAAGTCGGTTGATCCCGTTGGGTCAAAGTATCCGCGCTCACCAACAATTCGCTCCGAGAATCCAACTGCAACCGCGACAACGATGAGGAATGGCATGATCAGTGCTGGCCAACCCACGACGCTCTCAGCGGGAATCGCACCGAGCAAAGGGACTGCGGGAATCGCACCAACGGTCGCGGTGAACGGATTGACGAGCGTACCCAAGCCGAGTGAGAACCCTGGACCGACGAGCCACGACATTGTCCACACCACAGCGGTGGGTATGAGGAGAAGCTGACCGACGGTGAT
Source organism: Actinomycetota bacterium (assembly GCA_009704155.1). Classification (GTDB taxonomy): domain Bacteria; phylum Actinomycetota; class Actinomycetes; order Actinomycetales; family Microbacteriaceae; genus MWH-TA3. The sequence continues at coordinate 2,713 of WLES01000090.1, forward strand.
TACCAGGCCACCAAACACCTGACCGTGAATGGCCTCGTAGAGAGCAATCTCGGCGGTGAAGCCGGAGATGATCGACCACGCGAGGACCGCTGAGGCCAGCACGGCGAGTCCGAGGAACGCACCAACTGAAATGCGGAGGGCTGTGGCAACCACATCGCGCCACTGCCCGAGCGTTTCCGATGCCCGTTCAATCAGACGCGGAAAAAGCCGCCACGGCTTCCACCCCACGAGCAAGCCAACGATAAATGGTGCCGCGATTTTGATGGTTCCGAGAGTGACAGAGATGTTTACCGTTGCGGACTGAGCGCTCCACAGGGCAAACCCGGTGAGTGTTGTAAAGATTGCGATGAGAAGACCGCCGACAATGGGTGAATCTTCCGTTTCGGCAATTCGACGCCCAGCTCGAATCGCCATCAACCCCGTGATGAGCGCAATTCCCGAGAGAGCGAGCGTGATGTCAAACTGCATCATTTCTGGCGGGAAAATTGTTCCCGCGCCCGACAGGTTGACACTTAGCGGCGTTCCGTGCCCGAGCGCCCACACCTGAACAGCAAGTTGCCAGATGTCGAGCGGTGTCGCTTGAAACTGGTTGGCCGAACCCCAGGCGACAAGCAACGGGACGAGAGGAATGCCGATTCCAATGCCCACCACAAACAGCGCCTCAATGGCGACGAAGAGTGTGACGAGCCCGCGAGGCACGCTACAGCGCCGCGATGACCTCGCGCATGAGGCGAGCGGTTTCGCTCGGAGTCTTGCCGACGCGAACGCCTGCAGCTTCCAGCGCTTCCTGCTTCGCTTGCGCGGTTCCCGATGAACCGGAGACGATTGCGCCTGCGTGGCCCATCGTCTTTCCTTCCGGTGCGGTGAATCCTGCAACGTATCCAACGACTGGCTTTGTCACGTTCGCCTTGATGAAATCGGCTGCGCGCTCTTCGGCGTCGCCACCGATCTCTCCAATCATGACAATCGCTTTGGTGTCGGGGTCTACCTCAAATGCCGCGAGGGCATCGATGTGGGTGGTGCCGATGATGGGATCGCCACCAATTCCAATCGCCGTTGAGAATCCGATGTCGCGAAGTTCGAACATCATTTGGTAGGTCAACGTGCCCGACTTTGACACGAGTCCGATTGGGCCGGTCCCCGTGATTGTCGCGGGGGTGATTCCCGCGAGCGACTCGCCGGGAGTGATGATTCCAGGGCAATTCGGCCCGATGATCCGGCTCGTACCCTTCTTCTTCGCGTGGGCCCAGAACTCAGCGGTGTCACCGATTGGGATTCCTTCGGTGATGACAACAATGAGCGGCATTTCTGCGTCGATTGCTTCCATGACAGCGTCTTTCGCAAACGCCGGGGGAACGAAGACGACGGACACGTCGGCGTGGGTTTCCGACATCGCTTCTGCGACAGTTCCAAAGACGGGGAGCGTCGCTTCTCCGTGCTCAACGGTCGTTCCTGCCTTACGGGCGTTGACGCCGCCAACGATTGTCGTGCCGGCCTTGAGCATGAGTGCGGTGTGTTTTGTTCCTTCGCCGCCAGTGATTCCCTGGACGATGACGCGCGAATCCTTGTTGAGGAAGATTGACATTCTTGTGGTCCTTACTTTGCG
>WLES01000091.1 GCA_009704155.1 Actinomycetota bacterium
ATTCCTCGATAGCTCAATTGGCAGAGCAATCGGCTGTTAACCGATAGGTTCTTGGTTCGAGTCCAAGTCGGGGAGCCACTATGTGAGCGTTTTCGTTTGCCAAACTGGGGTCAAGGAGAGTTCAATGTCTACTTGGTCCACTCTCGACACGGTGCTCGCAGCCGTGGCCGTGGGAAGTTTGTTGTTCGGGTTGTGGGCTTTTTTCGTGCGCGGTCGCCGTCGCGGTTCATCGGCATCGCGCGCGGCTGACATCTCGGCCGAGCACAGCCGTGCCGAACTTACCCTCAAGGCAGCGGAACTCGGCGATCGACTTCGAATTGTTTACGATCAACAGGCTGTTGTCTCCCACGAGCTCGTTGGACTGGTGGCGAAAGCTGAGAGCACTGCGTTTGTTACGGCCGGCGACAAGGCAGCGCTCAAGCGCCACACTGAACTTCTCGTGAAGAGTGCCCGTCAAGCGCTTACTGACATGCGTCGAGCGATGACCATCGCCCAGCAGGGCGCTGACATGGTCGAGGTCTGGCCGACGCTGTCGACGATTGCGACGCTGTTTTCGGAAATCGAAGAACGCGGGCTCGTGATTGATTTCACTGAGCGAGGAAAGCGATTTGAGATTTCCGCGTCGGCCGAACTGACCGTGTACCGGATCCTCACCGAATCTCTCCAGAACACCCTCACTCACGCCGGGCCAGGAACTGAAGTCGATATCACCATTGAGTGGACTGAACACGGCATGACCATCACCGTTGCTGACGACGGTGAACGCTCCGTCGCGCGCCGAGCTGCTGCCGCGGGGGAGCCACTCCCAGAAGGCGTCACAATCGAATCAGACCAGGCAGCCCTCGTCTCAACCACGATGGGTCGTGGGCTGACAGAGATGCGCGCTCGTGCTGAAGCGTTCGACGGTGTCGTGATGACTCAACGGGTCCCGGGCATTGGTTTCACGTTGACAGCGTCGTTCCCGATGATTCGTTACGCAACCGACCCCAAAGCAGCCGAGTAACGTCCATGCCGGCGGACCGTCGCGCTGCGATCAGCATGTCGCTCGGGGTCGCCGCAGCTGTGGCCCTTTATGGGATTTCGTTTGGCGCACTTGCAGTGGCGTCCGGGCTGGATGTCTGGCAGGCGCAGGTCTTGTCGCTTTTCATGTTTTCCGGCGGTTCGCAGTTCGCTCTCATCGGGCTTATCGCGGCAGGAGCTCCCGGAATCACGTCGGTGCTTGTCGCCGGCCTGCTGGGAGTTCGAAATGGGCTGTACTCGCTTCGCACAGCACCGCTTGTGGGCAAAGGATTTTTTCGGCGACTGATTGCCGGACAGTTGACCATTGACGAATCGACCGCAGTAGCTCTGGCCCAACCAACGCCTGCCTCGTCGAGGATCGGTTTTTGGGTGACGGGAATTGGAATCTACATTGGCTGGAATGCCATGACGTTCCTTGGTGCAATTCTCGGTGACGCACTCGGAGACGTCAGCGCCTTCGGCCTAGACGCTGCTGCCGCAGCTGCTTTCGTTGGCCTTTTGTGGCCGCGGCTGACTGCGAGAGAACCCGTTGTGGTTGCTGTGATTGCGGCCGTTGTAACGGCGGTGGCAATTCCGTTCGCACCGACAGGCGTGCCTGTGCTCCTCGCGGCGTTGGCCGCGTTCGCCTTCGCTGTGGTCAAAGAGCGGACAGCAAAATGACAATGTGGGAGACAATCCTCATTGGCTCAGCGGTGGTAGCCGCCCTCAAGTTTGTCGGTTTCGTGCTACCTGCGTCGGTGTCGGGCAGCCCTCGCGTGCAACGCATCAGCGATGTCGTAACAATTGGCCTACTTGCTTCTCTTGTTGTGATTCAAACCCTCGCGGTCGGAAACGCGCTCGTGTTTGATTCGCGCAGCGTGGCTGTCGTCGTAGCGGGGGTTCTGTTGTGGAAGCGAGTGCCGTTCATCATCGTCATTCTCGTGGCTGCTGGTGTTGCCGCTGGTCTTCGAGCCGCGGGCATTCTCGGCTAATCGCCTTAGCCCTCGAGGTGGTCACGACCGGGGAGCCACGAACTGCCAGGGGTACCCCAGCCGGCGTCGGAAATCGCATCACGAGACTCTGAGAAGTAGGGCTCGACCAACCGATCGGTGTACACAATTCCCAGCAGGTGATCGTATTCGTGCTGGAAGATTCGAGCCAGCCAGCCGTGAGCCGTTGTGGTGTACTCGTTGCCGTTGAGGTCAGTTGCCGTGAGTGTGACGCGGTCAGATCGCCTGAGAGGGAAACGTTCACCGGGGACCGAGAGGCACCCTTCAATTTCTTCGTCCTCGTCTAGTGGTGTCACTGCGAGCGGGTCGAGCATCAGCGTCGGGTTGATGGCAACGCCTCGGTGTTGAACGTCATCGTCGTCGACCCAGTCGTAAACAAAAAGGGAGAGCGAAACACCAATCTGTGGTGCAGCGAGGCCTACGCCAGGAGCAAGTTCCATCGTGGCGAACATGTCGTCCACGAGCGCCCGAATGTCATCTCCGATGTGGTCGACGAGTGCTGCGGGGCGGTGCAGGACAGGTTCTCCAGTGATGACGATGTCGCGAATTTGCACGCATTAAGCCTAATGTCAGTACCCTAGAGAGGTGGACGAACAACTAACTGACTTTGTGTCGCAAGTCTCGCTCACTCCCTATCAAGCAATCGGGATCCCCATCGCACTGCTCGGCGCAGTTTTCCTTTCAATCGGCGCACAATTGCAGCACCGCGGGGTGTCAAAGGTTGAGGGCACGCACGGGGACGGATCGAAGAGGGGATTGTCCCTCCGCCAAATGGGTCAACTTCTTCGACGCCCATCATGGGCTTTTGGAACAGTTCTCCTCGCCCTCGCGATTGTTATCCAGCTCATTTCCCTCGGTTTCGCGCCGCTCATCGTCGTTCAGCCACTCGGTGTCGTCGCGATGGTGATGACCAACGTCATCAATTCCCGTGTCAATGGAATCCAACCCGACAGGCGCGTGAAGGCGACTATTCTTATGGCGGTTCTCGGTATCGGTGTTTTCGTCGCATTCTCTGCGATCTACGCGGTCGAGAACGAATTCACCGACACCCAGCTTCTCGTGATTCTCGCGATGCTCATCACCGTCATCGTTGTCACCGGCGCAGCGTTCCTCATCTTCAGGGAGAGGCTTCGCGCAATGTTTTACATTGTTGCCGCGGGGACACTCTACGGTTTCGTGGTCACAATCGCGAAAGTTCTCATCAACCGTTGGCGAACAGACAATGTTGACGCTCTCATGATCGTGTGCTTCGTCGGCCTTGTCGTGGCAGCTCTCCTCGGCGGATATTTCGTTCAAACCGCCTATTCGGTTGGCTCGCCCGACCTCGTCATTGCTGGGCTCACCGTAATTGATCCTCTCGTTGCCATCGCCATCGCGATTTCCGTTCTCGGAGAGGCTGACCGATTCCCTCCCTTCGCCATTGCGGGGCTCGGATTTGGTGGCGCCCTCGCGGTTGTTGGTGTGATTCTCTTGGCCAGACTGCACCCTCAGACCATTCGATAGTCCATGGCTAAACAACCTTTGACGATTGTCATCGGTGCGGAAACTTTCCCACCCGATGTCAACGGCGCAGCCAAGTTCGCTGTGCGCCTGGCCGCTGGTCTCGTTGGACGCGGTCATCGAGTGGTCATCATTGCACCCTCTCCTGACAAAGAGTTTGGACTTCGTAGAGAAACACACGAGGGAGTCGAGTTCGAGGTGTATCGCCTTCGTTCATGGAAATGGTTCAACCACCCGTGGCTTCGATTCGCACTTCCCTGGGAGGTTCACCCAGACACGGGTGCAATCCTTGACGAGGTAAAGCCTGACGTCGCGCACATCCAATCCCACATGAACGTGGGGTGGGGAGTCGCTGGTCAAGCGCACAAGCGGGGAATCAGGCTCATCGCAACAAACCACTTCATGCCGGAAAATGCCGCGCAGTTTGTTCCCATTCCCCAATTCATGATCGACATTCTCGTTCGCATGCTGTGGGCACTGGCAGCCAAGACATATTCCCGATGTGACGCGGTCACGACCCCGACGCAAAAGGCAGCCGATTATCTTGAGGAGGCTGTAAAAATTTCTGGAGTCGCTGCGATTTCCTGTGGTCTCAATGTCGGCAACTACAAGCCCGTCATGGGCAAGCGCAAAGATCCCTACGCAATTTTTCTCGGCCGCGTCGAACAGGAGAAGCACATCGAAGAACTTCTGTTTGCCACGAGCCGATTCGCGCCGACGGAGATGCGTGTTGTGATTGCCGGCGCAGGGGATGACAGAGAACGCCTAGAAAAGATCGTGCGC
>WLES01000092.1 GCA_009704155.1 Actinomycetota bacterium
ACGAGGAGCGATACGGATGACCGTGTACCTCTTTGCCGGTGGTGGTACGGCCGGTCACGTCAATCCGATGCTTGCAACAGCCGAAGCGCTCCGCACAAAAGAACCCGTATCCGAGATCATTGTCGTCGGTACATCGGAAGGACTCGAATCTCGTTTGGTGCCAGAGCGCGGATTTGAACTCGTCACTGTTGCAAAGTTGCCCTTCCCGCGCTCACTGTCATTCTCGGCACTCGTTTTTCCTTTCCGGTTTGTGATTGCCGCGCTGTCACTCGTTCGCGTGATTCGCCGCCGCGGTGTTTCGGTTGTGGTTGGATTTGGTGGCTACGCCGCTGCACCCGCCTACTTAGCCGCTCGGATTGCTGGAATACCCCTCGTCATTCACGAAGCCAACGCCATTCCGGGAATTGCCAACAAGTGGGCGTCGGGATTTGCTTCTCGAGTCGGGATCGCCTTTAGTGGAACACCACTGCCCGGTTCTCAGCTGGTCGGCATGCCCATGAGCGACGCGATCGCGCATCTGGACCGAGCTACCAAACGTGCCGAAGCGTATCGACTTTTCGACCTTGACCCTGCGCTTCCCGTGTTGTTCGTGACGGGAGGCTCAACGGGCGCGAACCGCCTCAATTCGACGGTAAGTGATTCGATTGACGAGATTTTGGCAAGCGGGTGGCAGGTGCTTCACACGGTTGGTGAGTCGCGCACATTTGTTGACCCGAAACGCACGGGGTATCGCGTGATCCGATACTGCAACCGAATGGACCTGGCCTATGCTCTCGCCGATTGCGTCATCGCCCGCTCTGGCGCTGCAACGGTGAGTGAACTCACAGGACTCGGAATTCCGACGATCTTCGTCCCCTATCCCGTCGGAAACGGAGAACAATTCCGCAATTCAGAGGGTGTCACATCAGCTGGTGGAGCCATTCTGTGTCGCGATGAAGAGTTCACCGGTGCCTACGTCACCGGAACCGTCATTCCGTTGCTCTCGAATCGTGAGACGCTAAGGAAGATGTCCTCCGCGGCGCTGGGAATGGGAATCCGCGACGGGGCGGAGCGAATGGTCGGTTTGATCGCGAGCGGACGTGACGGTCTAGTGGAAAAGGGGAAGTCGTGATTGCCCCGGACTTAGCGCAGCAACTCCCGGAGAGCCTTGGCGTCGTTCACTTCATCGGCATTGGTGGCAGCGGAATGAGCGGAATCGCTCGAATGTGCGTAGAACGCGGATTGACCGTCACGGGTTCGGACAGGAGCGATTCCTCAACTGTCGAGGCGCTGCGCGCGATCGGTGTTTCCATACAGATTGGGCACGAACCCGAAGCAGTGACTAGAGCAGACACCGTTGTGGTGACGGGTGCCCTGTGGACCGACAACCCCGAATACCAGTGGGCCCTCCAGCACGAACTTCTCGTCATCCACCGTTCGCTCGCGCTTCATTGGCTCTCGCGCAACAGTCGCGTGATTTCGATTGCCGGCGCACACGGAAAGACCACGACGACATCGATGGTGGTTATCGGATTGCGTGAATTGGGGTTTGACCCCTCGTTCGTCAACGGCGGTGTCGTGACTCAACTCGGCGTCTCAGCCGCGACCGGGACCGATGACCTCTTTGTTCTGGAGGCCGACGAATCGGACGGTTCATTTCTCGCCTACAACACGGCTATTGGGCTCATCACCAATATCGACACCGATCACCTTGACGCATACGGTTCGGCCGAGGCCTTTGACGACGCCTTTGTCTCGTTTGCGAACGCGTGTTCTGAGTCGGTCGTTGTGTCGTCGGACGACGAGCATCTCGGGCGTTTGCGGTCGCGTATCGTCACACCGGTCATCACGTTTGGTGAATCAACCACCGCTGATGTCCGAGTTTCAAACATCGTGTCGTCGGCGTCCGGCGTTTCGGCACACGTGAGCCACCACGGGGCTGTCGCGATTCTCACCATGAGTGTCCCCGGGGCCCACAACGCGATCAACGCGGTCGGTGCAGCGACGGTTCTCATGCAGCTTGGACATTCGCTCGACGCCGCAGTCGCGGCGGTTTCAACCTTTGGGGGCACCGGTCGCAGATTTGAACTGCACGGGGTTCGCAGGGGCGTCGCGGTTTACGACGACTACGCACATCACCCCAGTGAGGTACGTGCAACACTCGCGATGGCACGAAGCGTTGTCGGCGAGGGCAGGATCATCGCGATCCATCAACCGCACCTGTTCTCGCGAACCAGGGACATGGCGGAGGAGTTCGCGAACGAATACGAAACGGGTGCAGACCTCACGATCGTGCTCGATGTCTATGGAGCGCGCGAGGATCCGATTGACGGTGTGACTGGGCAGTTGGTGGTGGATCGATTTGCGGACGACACTAAGGTTCTGTACCGCCCCGACTGGGCTCAGGCAGCTGAGGCCGCGGCCAATCACGCTCGAGAGGGCGACATCATCATCACCCTCTCGTGTGGCGATGTCTATCGAATCATTCCGTCAGTGCTGGGCGAGTTGGGTGTTGAGTGAAACGACCGGATGTCCACGGCACATCGCCCAGGGGGCGGGGTGCACGCGAAGCGGGGAAACTCACTCGTCGCTCCGGAGCGGGGAGCGCCTCGGCGGATCCACGTGTCAGGCTAAAACGCGCAGAGCGCGAGGAGGCACGTCGTTTCACGGCGTCGTCGAGGCGAACGATGAGGATTCGGTCGACTGTTGTCGGAGGTTTTGTCGCAATAGTTGGACTAGTTACAGCCGTCGTGTTGTCGCCCCTCATGGCTCTCGAGAAAATCGAGGTCACCGGGTTGGTCACTCTCGACGAATCAATTGTTGTCGGGGCGGTCTCGGAGCAGATCGGCCGGCCTTTGGCAACGCTTGATTTTGGCGATGTCACGAGCAAACTGGGAACCGTCCCACAGATTGAGTCGTTTGCAACAGAACTAAGGCCGCCCCACACGCTCGTCATTCGCATTGTCGAGCGGGTAGCAATCGGCTCGATCCGATTGGCTAGCGGCCATGACATCGTTGACGCAGCCGGGGTAGTCATCGGATTTTCCGAGGCTGAACCCGTGGGCATTCCCGCAATTCTTGTGAGCGAGGTCGACAGCCCCAGTTTTGACGCGATTGTTAACACGCTGAGAGCACTCCCGGCCGAACTGAGGGCCGATGTGAAATCGATTACCGCGGAAACGCGCGACAGCGTGACCTTCCTCTTGCGGTCGTCAGCACACGAGATCCGTTGGGGTTCTGACGAACTACCCGCGCACAAAGCCGCCGTGGCGTCGCAAGCGCTCGTTCTTGCAGCGAGTCGAGGCGGTGTGTTTGTCATCGATGTCTCGGCTCCGGACACCCTTGTGATGACACCGAGGCGATGACCGTTTAGCGCTTTTGCGACACGCCGAGCGGTGTTGCGGGGTTCTGGGGAGTTTGGCGCCTAACTTGTGGGTGCCTCTCGAGGCGCAGAAAGTCTCAGCTTCAAGTGAAGCCTGAACGTTGGAGGATTTCCATGGCTGCCAGCAGCAACAATCACCTTGCCGTCATCAAGGTAGTCGGTGTCGGCGGCGGCGGAGTCAACGCCGTGAATCGAATGATTGACGCAGGTATTCGCGGAGTTGAGTTCATCGCAATCAACACCGACGCTCAAGCGCTGCTCATGAGCGATGCTGACGTCAAGCTCGACGTCGGCCGAGAGCTCACCCGTGGCCTTGGTGCTGGGGCTGACCCCGAAGTCGGTCGCCACGCAGCGGAGGATCACGCCCAGGAAATCGAAGAGTGCCTCGCCGGCGCTGACCTCGTGTTTGTCACAGCTGGTGAAGGTGGAGGAACGGGAACAGGCGGTGCGCCTGTCGTTGCTCGAATCGCAAAATCCATTGGCGCACTCACAGTTGGTGTCGTGACAAAACCGTTCGGGTTTGAAGCACGCCGTCGTCGCGAACAGGCCGACATCGGAATTGCTCGTCTGCGGAGCGAAGTCGATACGCTCATCGTTGTCCCCAATGACCGTCTGTTGGACATCTCCGACCGGGCTATCTCCGCGACCGAAGCCTTCGCAATCGCCGACGAGGTCTTGCTCGCTGGTGTGCAAGGCATTTCCGACCTCATCACCAACCCCAGCCTCATCAACCT
>WLES01000093.1 GCA_009704155.1 Actinomycetota bacterium
CAGGGCGAACACGTCGAGTCGTTCCTTCGAGAAGAGCCTCCGGAACTTTCGATCCGCGTTCTCGATACTGATTGACGAGGTCGATGAGGACGATTGCGTTCGTCACAACGATTCCGACGAGCATGAGCAAACCGATCAGGGACGACACACCAAGAGGAATGCCGGAGATGATCTGGAGCCCAATCGCACCGGTTGCGGCGAATGGAATCGACACGAGGAGGAGCAACGGTTGTCGGAGGCTGCGGAAGGTCGCAACCATGACCACATAAACAATGAGGATTGCGGCGAGCAGTGCTAGACCGAGCTGCTGGAACGACTCAGCCTGGTCTTCCGCAACACCACCGATTGTCGCTGTGACACCCGACGGGAGGTCAACCGAGTCAAGGGCGTCGTTCACCGCTGCAGTTGCCGCTGTGAGGTCATCGCTCGACGGTGTAACCGCAACCGTCGACGAGAGAACGCCTCGCTCGGTTGTTCGCGTTGCGGCGGTCTTCTCTATCGAAATGGTGGCGACCGACGACAGCGCGACGTCCTCACCTCGCGGCGACGCGATGGTGAAGGCTCTGAGTTCGTCGACCGTCGTAGGCGCATTCGATGCCATGACGATGACGCTCATCGTGACATCGTCAATCACAATTTGGGTCACTGCGGACGGGTTGATGATGCTCGACAGCGTCCTGCTGATACCCGTCTCTGTGAGGAACTCACGGGCTGCAGCTGCGCGATCAATGTCAATCGAAATGAACTCTTCGACATCTGAAAGGGAACTGTCGACTTCATCGGCCGCGCCAGAGTTTGTCATCGCATCGAAAATCTTGGTCGTCACCTCGTTGAGGGTCTCCTCCGACGGTGCCTTAATCGTGACGTCGATACTCGTCGAGCCGAACGCGGCTCCACCGCCACCGGCGAGAGAAATCGTTCCACTCGATGGGATGGATTCCAGCTGGCGCGTGACCTCTGCCTGCACAGCATCGGCATCGACGTCAGGTGAATCGGAGATTGTCACCTGGTACGTGATGTCGCCTGAGCCACCAAACAGGGCGGCAAGACGGTTACCGCCGCCGACGGTCGTCTGGACTCTCTCGATTCCGTCAATAGCAAGAAGATCCTTCTCTGCGTCTTCGGCGATGGCAACCTTGCCGTCGAGGGTTTCACCAGCTGGAACGGTGTGCCGAAGGGTCACTGTCGTCTGACCGCTGCCGCCAACAAAGTTGGTCTTCATGAACGGCGTCAGAGCAAACGTTCCGACGAGAGTGAGAATGGCGATAAGCACGGTTGTGAGAGGGCGACGAATCGTCCATGCAACAACCGGACGGTAGCCGCGCTGAATGATGTCAAACTTCTCAGCGGTGTCGCCGACCGGCTTGCCCTTGTCGGCATCGCGCTGACGCTTGCTCTTTCCAAGGAACCAGTAAGAAAGCACGGGAACGATCGTCAGCGACACGAAAAGCGATGCGAGGAGAGCAATCGTGACGGTAACCGCGAAGGGTCGGAAGAGCTCTCCCGAGAGGCCTGAGACGAACGCAAGCGGAAGGAAGACCGCAACCGTCGTGATTGTCGATGACGTGACGGCCGTTGCAACTTCTTTGACCGCGGTGGTGATGGCGTGAAGCTTTTCCTCGCCGAGCTCAATGTGACGTTTGATGTTTTCGACGACAACGATCGAGTCATCAACGACTCGACCAATCGAAATCGTGACAGCACCGATGGTGAGGATGTTGAGCGTGAATCCACCTGCCCACATTCCGATGAACGTCAAGAGGACGGAGCTGGGGATCGAGACAGCTGTGACGAGCGTCGATCGAACGGAGAGAAGGAAAACAAGGATGACGATAATCGCGAAGCCAAGTCCGAGCAGTCCTTCTGTGGTGAGGGATTCGATCGACTTCTCGATAAACGGTGCCTGATCAAACACGACATTGAGAACAGTGTTGTTCCCCATCAACGATTCGAGTTCAGGGACCATCGCGCGGACTTCGCGGGAGACGTCAACAGTGTTGGCGTCGGCGGTCTTGGTGATCGCAACCGTCAGAGATGGCAGTCCATTGACGCGCGAAACGCTCGTGATGTCGTTGTCGACAATGACAACATCAGCGACTTCACTGATCGTCGTAATGGTGACATTGCCGTTGCGAGGATTAACGGTTGTTCCCGCGGGAAGCGGGATTGCGCCGATGTCGTCCGTCGACTCGAGTTTGGTCCCGGACACAATCGACAGTTCGCCGTTCTCCGAATCAACAGTTCCCGCCCCGAGTCGAAGTCCGTTGGCGGTGATTGCAGCAGAGATATCGGCGACCGTCAGGCCCTTATCGTCGAGAACGTCCTGGCGGGGGAGAACTTCGATGTGTTGACCGTTTGCGCCGAAGACCGAAACTTCGCGGACCCCGTCAAGCTTGCTGAGTTCTTTGACGGCAATGTCGTTGAGAACCTGGTCGAGCTGCGCTTGAGTGAGGTCGCTTGTGACGGCGTACTGAACGATTGGCGCGTCAGCGAACGAGCCTGCAAAAACTTGCGGTTCAACTGAGTCTGGAAGGATGTTCGACAGCTTGTTGATGGCGAGCTGAATCTTTTGCTCAGCTGATTCGATATTGGTGCCATAGGTGAACTCAGCTGTGACCTGCGAAATGCCTGCTTGAGACGTCGAGGAGGTTGCTTCCAGTCCTGGAACCGCCTGAATGGCGTTCTCAATAGGAGTCGAGACCTCTTTTTCAACGATGACCGGTGATGCTCCCGGATAGTTGGTCACCACGACAAGCTGCGGGAATGACACCGAAGGGATGAGTTCCAATTTGAGGAGCGTCAGCGAGATGCCACCAAAGAGCGCCACGACGATGGTGACGAGTGCGATAAGCGCGCGGTTCTTGAGGCTGAAATCAGATAGGCGATTCATGACGTGTTCCCCTTAGGAATTGGTGGTGCGAGACGTCCACGCGTGAATTGCATCGCGAACGAAAGTTGCGTTTTCTGGACCGCCGTAGTGGCGGGCGAAGCGTTCATCGGCGACGTACATGTCGGCGAGACCGCGGAATTGTTCTGCAGTGGGAGCGGTGCCGCCCCATGCTTGTGTGATCCACACTCGATGCCGTTCGACGAGTTCGACGACTGGCTCCGAGTCGGGGGTGTGGCCTGCGCTGAGTGCGCTGGCGTATCCGCTTCGAAGGGCTGACCCTTCGGCGAGGAACGATTTTTGTCCGAGCTCTCCGAGGTTCTTCCACCACGACTGGCCCCGTGACCAGGCTTCTTGACCCCACTGGTCAACAACCTCGTCACGATACTGCTCGTGGTCAAAACTCTCTAGCGCGGACACGTGTTCCTCTCATGTTGTGCCTAGCCTAACCCTCGAACCTGTATGGCTGTGACGGCGATAGCCTGACTGTTATGAAGTTGAATGCCCGCAGTGTTGTCGCCGTTTTTGTCGGCGGATTGGTGGGCAGTGCTGCTCGATTGGGTCTCACGGCTGCGAGCGCCGCTCTGGAGTTTGGCGACAATTCGGCTGTGACCCTGGTTGTGAACATTCTTGGATCGTTCACGCTCGGAGTGCTGGTGAGTGCCCCACGAGCGGCAATGCCAGAGTGGTTGTTTACAGGGGTCAGTGTGGGCTTCCTCGCGTCGTTTACCACGCTGTCTGCAGTGTCAGCAGAGTTTGTAACGGCGGTGACTGACACGAATGGCGGCGGGCTGTACATCGGTGTTGCGTACGCCCTGTCTAACCTCGTATTCGGCGTGTTCGCGGCAATCGTCGGTTTACGCGCGGGCAACGCGATGTCGAAGGTGCGCTCATGACAACATTCGGTGTGTTCGCACTGTGTGCACTCCTCGGTGCCGTCGGCGCTGTCGCTCGATACGCGGTCACGGCTGTGCTTCCCAAGGGAGCAGAAGCAACGGGGTTGTTGATTGTCAACGCGAGCGGAAGTCTCCTCGCCGGGGCAGCCTTGGGGCTGGCTCATACAGGCGCCATTGATTCCTCGGCAGCGCTTGCCCTCCTTGCTTTCGCTGCCGGGTTTACAACCCTGTCAACCATGGCTGTCGCAGTTGCTCAATCGATTGGTCGCGGTCAGTTCTGGCGGGGGCTGGGCACCGCCGCTCTCCAC
>WLES01000094.1 GCA_009704155.1 Actinomycetota bacterium
GAAGTGCCCCAGAAGGGCAAATTGCCACAATCAACGCTGACACGTTTGCCGAAACACTCGATGCGCCCGTATATACCGGTCTTTACGGGCAGCTCGTGAGCGAGACACCGATGAGCGCGACCGGTTCTCTATGGAGCCGCCCACTCCTCGACGAAGGTCCGCACCTTTCGTACGCGCTCCAGTGGTACGTGTTCGCCCTGATGGGCTACTTCGGTTACGGATGGGCGCTTGTCACTGAGGCGCGCGGCGACGCACCGAAGAAACCGAACGCGAATCGGCGCCGAAAGCTCGAGGGCAGAACTGACGAAGACATTGAAGACGCGGCTATCGAATCTGTCAAAGGCTAAGCGAGCTCGATCAGGTCCTCGTATTCCTGGTTCCACAGGTCTTCGACGCCGTCGGGCATGATGAGGACGCGCTCGGGGTTCAGGGCGGTGACGGCACCGGGGTCGTGACTCACGAGAACAACAGCGCCGCTGTAGTGCGATAGCGCCGACAGGATCTCTTCGCGTGAGGCCGGGTCGAGGTTGTTGGTCGGTTCGTCGAGCAACAGCACATTTGCCGACGAGACGACAAGAGTTGCCAACGCGAGCCTGGTTTTCTCCCCGCCACTGAGCACGCCGGCCGGCTTCATGGCATCGTCTCCCGTGAACAGGAACGAGCCAAGCACACGCCGAGCCTCTGTCTCGGTGAGGTGTGGCGAGGCTGACTTCATGTTCTCGAGCACGCTTCGCTTCACATCGAGAGTTTCGTGTTCCTGGGCGTAATACCCAATTCGCAGGCCGTGACCTGGCTCGAGTTCTCCGGTGTCGGGTTGGTCAACACCGGCGAGAATCCGAAGGAGTGTCGTTTTTCCCGCTCCGTTGAATCCGATGATGACGACCTTGGAGCCCTTATCAATCGCGAGATCGACGGCAGTAAAAATCTCCAACGAACCGTATGACTTTGACAGGTTGGACGCCATGAGTGGCGTTTTTCCACAGGGTGCAGGCTCAGGAAAACGGAGTTTCGCTACACGGTCCTGTTGGCGGACCTCGTCCAGGCCAGAGAGCATCCTCTCGGCCCTCGCCACCATTTGATGTGCGGCCGCGGCCTTCGATGCCTTTGCACCGAACTTTGCTGCCTGCAACTGAAGTGCGGTGGCCTTCTTTTCAGTGTTCGCTCGCTCCTTCTTTCGGCGCTCTTCGTCAGCCTCACGCTGGCGCAGGTAGTATTTCCAGCCCATGTTGTAGACGTCAAGAGTTTCACGATTGGCGTCGAGATAGAAGACACGATTCACGGTTTCGGTGACGAGTTGGACGTCGTGCGAAATAACGATCACTCCCCCGCGATAGTTTTTCAGGAACTCACGCAGCCACACCACTGAATCGGCGTCGAGGTGGTTGGTAGGTTCGTCGAGAATCATCGTTTCAGCATCGCTGAAGAGAATTCTCGCCAACTCAATTCGACGGCGCTGACCGCCGGAAAGAGTGTCGAGAGACTGGGACAGAATCCGGTCAGGCAATCCGAGATTGTGGGCAATCGATGCTGCCTCGGCCTCGGCTGAGTAGCCACCGAGAGCGGTGAACCGGTCCGTCAAGTTACCGTAACGCTTCATCGCAGCGGAAGCGATTTCCGGGTCATCAGCACCCATGAGCGAGCTGGACTCCTCCATCTGCACGAGAATCGTGCCAAGGCCGCGCGCATCAAGAATTCTCGTCCTTGCGAGCTGTGCGGGGTCACCCGTTCGCGGATCCTGCGGTAGGTAACCCAGTTCGCCTCGCACTGTCACTGCGCCGGCAGCAGGAAGCAGTTCCTTCGCGAGTACCTTTGTGAGGGTTGTTTTCCCAGCACCGTTTCTACCGACGAGACCGACTTTGTCTCCCTTGTCAACGCGGAAAGACACGTCTGACATGAGTGTCCTCGCGCCAACACGAATCTCTAGATCAGAAACCTCAATCATTAGAGACTGAAGCCGAGGGCGCGCATCATGTCGCGACCGTCGTCAGTGATCCGCTCAACACCCCACGGCGGCATCCATTCCCAGTTGATTCGGAAACGTTCGACGACACCATCGAGGCAATTCTCTAGTTCCTTCTCGATGACATCAGTCAGGGGACAGCCAGCGCTCGTCAGTGTCATTCGAATCACGAGGGCGTCGTTTTCGTCGTCCCATTCAATTCCGTAAATCAACCCGAGGTCGACGATATTGACGCCGAGCTCCGGGTCAATGACGTTCTTGAGGGCCTCCATGACGTCGTCGTGGCGAGCCGCTACCAGTTCACTCACGAAGCCGCCGCCGAGTAACGGTCGTAGCCTTCTTCCTCGAGGCGGTCAGCAAGTTCGGGTCCGCCCTCTTCGGCAATTTTGCCGTCGACAAAGACGTGGACGAAGTCGGGTCGGATGTATCGAAGGATGCGGGTGTAGTGAGTGATCAGAAGAACGCCAACATTGGTGTTCTCTTTCACGCGATTGACGCCCTCGGACACGACTTTCAACGCATCGACGTCGAGACCGGAGTCCGTTTCGTCGAGTACGGCGAATTTTGGCCCAAGAAGTTCGAGTTGGACGATTTCGTGTCGCTTCTTCTCCCCACCAGAGAAGCCTTCATTGACATTGCGCTCGGCGAATGTCGCATCCATCTTGAGATTGGTCATGGCCGACTTGACGTCTTTGATCCAGGTTCGAAGACTGGGAGCTTCGCCGTCGATGGCTGTCTTTGCCGTGCGAAGGAAGTTGGAGACAGAAACCCCGGGGATTTCGACGGGGTACTGCATGGCGAGGAAAAGACCTGCCCTGGCGCGCTCATCGACGCTCATAGCGAGCACGTCTTCGCCGTCGAGGAGGATTTGACCAGAATCGACGGTGTAGCGAGGGTGGCCTGCGATTGTGTAGGCGAGAGTGGACTTGCCAGACCCGTTGGGGCCCATGATGGCGTGAGTCTCACCAGAGGACAGGGTGAGGGTCACGCCCTTGAGGATCTCTTTTGAGCCTGTTTCGGTCTCGATTGACACGTGCAGGTCGATGATGTTGAGAGTGCTCACTGTTGACTACTTTCGAATCTCGGTGTTGACAAATACGTCATCGCCGTCGATTTCGACAGCAAAGACAGGGACAGGTTCGTAGGCTGGAAAATTCCGAGGGGTACCGGTGCTGAGTTCAAACTTCGAACCGTGCGCCCAGCACTCAATCGAATCGTCCTCGACGAAACCCTCTGAGAGGGAGATATCGCCGTGCGAGCATCGGTCACCGAGCGCGTGGACGTCTCCCTGAGACTCACGGACAAGGGCGATGGGAATGCCGTCGATAACGACCTTCATCGCGCTGCCCGGCTTGAGCGCGTCAAGGCTTGCGACTCTTTCACGACTCATCGAACGGTCTCCAGTGCATCCAACAACTCGGTGACCTTCGCGGTGAGCCGTTCCTCGAGTTCGGGAACCGAGATCTTGCCGATGACATCAAGAAGGAAACCGAGTGCGACAAGCCTCCTGGCTTCGTTTTCCGAGATTCCACGAGATTGGAGGTAAAAAAGGTGTTCATCGTCGAGTCGACCGGTCGCGCTAGCGTGACCTGCGCCTTCAATCTCCCCTGTCTCAATCTCAAGATTGGGGATAGAGTCGGCACGAGCGCCGTCGGAGAGAACGAGATTTCGGTTGGCTTCGTAGGATTTTGTGCCACTCGCTTCACGTCCGATGAGGACATCACCGACCCACACAGTGCGGGTTCCTTGGCCGTGCAGCGTGCCCTTGTAGAGCACGTCGGAAACTGTGTTCGGTGCTATGTGGTGAACAAAAACTCGATGTTCCACGTGTCGGCCTGCATCGGCGAAGTATGCTCCAGCGGAATACACGCTCGAGCCGGCTCCGTCGAGAAGAAGTGACGGATTGACGCGTTGAACTGATCCAGAGAGCGAGACGAGGATGTGATTGAGGTGCGCAGATGTTCCAATGGACGCGGTGTGTGCCGCGTTGTGAACCGTCGAACCGCCCCACTCGCCGATGTGGACAACACTCGCGTTGCTCCCAGCCCCGACCGAAATGACGACGTTCTCTGTGAGAACGCAGTC
>WLES01000095.1 GCA_009704155.1 Actinomycetota bacterium
AACATTCACCGATGGCAATTCCAACGGTCAAGCAATTAACGCGCGCCAGTACACGCTCGATGGGGGGACGACCTGGGTTGGCGTGACGCCGTCGGCGGGTTCATTCACCATTGACAACCTCACCAACGGTGAAACCTACAATCTCTGTATTAGGGCGGCAAACGGCAAAGGATATTCGGCGAGTTCGAATTGTGTCGAAGTCACACCATCCACTGTCCCTGATGCTCCCGTGCTGTCCGATCTGCGCCCGCGCGAAAACGGGCTTCGCGGCACAGTGGAACCAGGCGCGTATGACGGCGGTAGTGGTGTAACCGCTTGGGAGTACCAACTAAATTCAGGTAGCTGGATTGAGTTCGCGGATGATGTCACGTTTGACGGCTACGTGCGAATCGGCTCTGGCCTTACAAACGGACAGCAGTACACCGTTTGTGTTCGTGCTGAAAACATTGCGGGAACGAGCCCGGCATCAAACTGCGAGACGGTGACGCCAGCTCCTGCAACTGAACCCAGTGAACCCGAAATCACCGCGATCGTTGCCGACACAACTTCCGCAACAATCACCGTTGCCGAGCCTTCAGACGGTGGGGCAGATCTGGTTCTCTTCGAATACTCGCTCGACGACGGTGCGACGTGGTCGGAAGCACCGGATCCAACGTTCCCGCCGCTCCGGGGCTTTGCGGCTGTAATCGGTGCAGTGCCTTCATTCTTCGCGGTAGGCATCACTCAAACATGGGTGATTGACGAGCTTTCGCCCGGGCGCTCATACGCGTTCAAAGTACGAGTCACGAACGATGCCGGGTTCACGTCAATATCAGATACGTATAGGTTCACGACCTTAGGGGGAGGCTTGGCGATGACAGGTGCATCATTCACGCTCAACCTGCTGATGCTGGCATCTGCGCTTTTTGTCGCCGGGACGATTCTGCGACGCAGAAAGAACGAGTTCGGTTTCAGCGCATAGAGCAGGTGCCCTCCCGTCTCTATCGTGGCAGGTTCAATTCCCGCCTAGAGAGCTTGGGTTAATGTTTCTTGCGCAGCCACAAAACTCTAGCGAGTATCAAACCAGCCGGAAACAAGACGAGCAAAAGCCCTATCCAGGCAAAAAGTCCGCCTATTGGGTTACTTCGTTCGGTAAGACCCGAAATCAAGAAAAAGTAAAGTCCCCCCACAAGAAATATCGGAGAAGACAGAAAGAAGCCGATTGTAAATCCCCGAGTCCATAACCTGCCAGTCGCCATTCTGATCTCCCCGGTTTCACGATTGAGTTGAACCCGAGCCTAATACCGTTGCAAGGGGTTGTGGCGATTTTTTTGTGTTGGGAATCTCCGCCAACAGCAACGAGAAGCCGGCCCGAAGCGAAGGGGCGAAAGACCGCCTCAAGTAGACTTAACCCGCCCACGTTGAGTGGGTAAGCCCTCGTAGCTCAGCGGATAGAGCAGGAGCCTTCTAATCTCTTGGCCGCAGGTTCGATTCCTGCCGAGGGCACGCCCCCTAATGTAGAGGCGCCTCATCAAGTCTTGAATTATGCGGGATAGTGTTGTGGTCAGCCATTGAGCCAAAGAAAGCAGTCGCCGTGTTCCGTCTTATACTCCCAACGAATCCCAAGCATTTCATCGGCTTCCTGTGGGTGCGGATCATCACATTCGCCTACCTACTAGTCGTGGTTGCTCGAAGCACGATCCATTTGTTAGCTCCCGACGGCGGAGCCCAAAGCATCGCGGGGATTGACATCAGTGTGCCCGGCGGGAACAACATCGTGGCGCTGTTCCATCAGTGGGGCGCTATCCAACTTCTTCTCGCCGCCCTTATGCTCGTGCTGTTCTTCGCTTACCCGGGCCTAACTCCACTCGTCATACTCGTCATGGCGTTGGATGCGCCGATGAGGGCGTTGGCCGGGTTGATCGCTCCCGTGGAGAGCGCGCACACTCCACCCGGCGAGGCGTTGAACTGGCCAGTGTTTTTCGTGTTGGTTGCGCTGTTTGCGTTGTCGCTAGTGAAGAAGCACTCCAAAATCTAAAGCGACTTGATGATATCTTCGACTCGCTCTTTGGCGTCACCGAAGAGCATGAAGGCGTTTTCGCGGAAGAAGAGCGGATTCTGAACACCCGCGTACCCTGAGCTCATCGACCGCTTGAAAACGATCACTTTGCTCGCTTCCCACACGTGAAGCACAGGCATTCCTGCGATAGGGCTTCCCGGGTCTTCTGCCGCCGCGGGGTTCACCGTGTCGTTTGCTCCGATAACCAACACAACTGAGGTGCTGGCAAAGTCGTCGTTCACTTCGTCCATTTCGAGAACGATGTCATAGGGCACCTTCGCCTCCGCGAGAAGCACGTTCATGTGGCCGGGGAGACGACCAGCGACAGGGTGGATGCCAAAGCGGACTGTCACACCCTTGGCGATGAGTTGCTGCGTGAGTTCTGCAACGGGGTACTGAGCTTGAGCAACGGCCATTCCGTAACCGGGCGTGATGATCACCGTGTCTGCTGCGCTGAGCATCTCGGCAACGGACGCGGCATCGATCTCTTGAAACTCGCCCGTTTCTTCTTCACCCGAAGCCGCTGGCTTTTCAATTCCGAATCCCCCGGCAATAACTGAGATGAACGAACGGTTCATCGCGCGGCACATGATGTACGACAGATATGCACCGGATGATCCGACGAGCGCACCGGTGACGATGAGGAGGTCGTTGCTGAGCAAGAACCCGGCAGCGGCTGCCGCCCAACCCGAGTAGCTGTTGAGCATCGAGACCACAACGGGCATGTCGCCACCGCCGATAGATGCGACGAGGTGCCAACCGAGGAGCAGTGCGAGAACTGTAACCGCGATGAGCAACCCAATGTCAGGAGTGATGATGTACCAGACGGTCAGCGCAACAAACCCAGCAAGGGCGCCAACGTTGAGGAAGTTTTTGCCGGGCAACATGAGCGGGCTGCTGGGGATGCGAGCTGAGAGCTTGAGGAAAGCCACGATCGACCCAGTGAACGTGACAGCACCGATAAACACGCCGATAAAAACCTCACCGTGATGGATCGCGATGAAATCAGCCGGTACGTGGTGCGAGTCGAGAGCGCCATTCCAGCCGACGAGTACGGCGGCGAGTCCAACGAAGCTGTGGAGGAGGGCAATCAGTTCTGGCATTCCCGTCATGGCGACGACTCGTGCGCGCCAGAGTCCAATACCCGCACCGACAAGAATCACGACAACGAGAAGCGTCAACCCGAGGGTAGATTCCGCTGTTCCCGAGGTATTGATCACGAGCGACGCGATTGTCGCGCCGAGGGCGAGAGCCATTCCCGCGATTCCAAAGGTGAGTCCACTTCGTGACGTTTCGTGCTTACTCAAGCCCGCGAGGCTCAAGATGAACATGAGGGCCGCGACGATGTATGCGGCTGTGGTCAACATGTCAATGGTCATTTGTTGCCACCTTTGCTAAACATCTTGAGCATTCGACGAGTGACGGCGAACCCGCCGAAGATGTTGATCGATGCGAGCAATACGCCAATCGCGGCCAAGACCTGAACCACGACGCTCGTTGACGCGAGTTGCCCGATAGCTCCAACCACGATGATTCCCGAGATAGCGTTCGTGACGCTCATGAGTGGCGTGTGAAGCGCGTGGTGCACTTTGCCGATCACATAGAAGCCGACAACGACGGACAACATGAGCACGAGGAAGTGTTGCGGAAGGGGCGCTGGGGCAAAGGCACACACGGCGAGCACAACGGCAAGCCCAAGTCCCTTGAGGATTCCCTTGCGAAGCGGTGACATCTGGCGCTTCTCGGCAACGGGCACCGGTTCGGTAGCAGCGGCCGCAGGTGCCGCCGACACTTGCACGGGGGGAGGAGGCCAGGTCACAGATCCGTCCTGAACTACCGTTACCGAGCGCTGAACGACGTCCTCGAAGTCAAGCACGAGCTGCCCGTCTTTCTCTGGAGTCAAGAGCTTAAGGAGGTTGAGCATGTTCGTTCCGAACAGCTGTGACGCTTGCTGGGGGAGACGCCCGGGAAGGTCGGTATAGCCAAGAATGACAACC
>WLES01000096.1 GCA_009704155.1 Actinomycetota bacterium
ATAGCGTCGTCTGGAATGGACCTCTTGAGTGAAAGCTACGCCGACCAATCGAAGTTGACCGAGGCCGTCATCGCCGGATATCGAGCGCCACTGACCGTCACGGGCTGGGAGGAGGGCTTCTGGAACTTCTCCACGGCGCCTCGCACAAACGACTTAGCCGACAACCTCGACGACGTGTCGATGCCGGTGTTGCTCATCACAGGTGACGCTGACACTGTGGTTCCCACAGCGGACACCGTGGCGTTGAATTCGATGTTCCCTGACAGCCGCTTGGTAATTGTCGAGAGTGCAGGGCACCTTCCACAGGAGGAGCAGCCGAGTGACTTCATGGCGGCAATCGCCGTGCACTGGAAAGAACTTGCGCGTTAGGAGAGTAGCGACTTCATCTGCTTGTAGATGACGTTAGCGGCCATGACGGGGTTGAGCCGCGACAGGCGATCCATGAATGTCGCGTCGGATCCGATGGTTATTCGCGGCTTGTTAGCCTCGATCGCATCGACCATTGCTTTCGACGCAACGGGCGCCGGGGTTGTAGGGAACTTCGACGCTGCGTCGGAATCGGCAGCCATCGCTGCCATTCCCGAGTTAGCCGCGATATTCGTTGCAATTGCGCCGGGGAAGACGATAGTGACACCGATTTTCGTTTCCATAAGTTCGGAACGCAAACCCTCGGTAAACAGCTTGACGGCCGCTTTTGATGCTCCGTAAACGGTTTGGCCAGGCACGGGTGCATAAGCACCCATTGATGACACGTTAAGGATGTGAGCTTCGGGGCGCTTCGAAAGGAGCGGCAAGAAAGCCTGCACGAGGGCGACGGGTCCGAAAAAGTTCACTGCCATGACGTGTTCGACGTCCTTCCACGCCAGCTTCGAAATCGGAACGAACGGCTGGATGATTCCTGCGTTGTTGATGATGGCGTCTACGTGTCCGTGCGCTTTGGCAACCGCTGCGGGTAGGGCGGCGACCTTTGCGAGGTCAGAAACGTCGAGGGTGTGAGTTGAGATTGTCGCACCAGCCTGCTTCACCAGTGACGCAGTTTCAGCGAGAGTCTCAGCTCGAAAGTCAACAGCTGCAATGGTCGCACCGCGTCGAGCAAGTTCGAGCGTCAGTTCACGCCCCATACCGCTTCCAGCACCGGTGACGACAACGACTTTTCCTGAAACCTTCATGGTCTATCCCTTCTGTTCGCGCGATTCTGCGCGGATACCTTCACGATACGCCGATGTCGAGCCCGTAGCGAATTTTGTGGTGGAATCGCGACTTTAGCCGAAAACTTGACTGACGAAGTCAGTCGCCCACACCGTGGCACCAAACACACCGATGCCGCCAATGACCCACACCCAGGTGAGGTTCCGTTGCACGTACCACTTTTCGCCACCGTCTGCGAACATTCCGATGATGGCGACGATGATGACGGGCAGTGGTACGAGGAGGAACGACAACGGGCCGAGCATGTCAGAGTCAGCGAATACCATTCCGACCACATCGCCCGCCCAGGTGGAGAGAAGAGTTGCGAGCAAGAGAGCTGCGAGACCGCCGGGGATGAGCTGCGTGAGAATCTTTGATTTTGGCAGATCGGTGAGTGTCATTCCCATGATTCCAGGGATGAACAGAATGAGCGCCCCCGTCCATAGCCACCAGCCCCAACCGACCATGTCGCCAATCATGAGAACGAGCACGGCGTACTTGAAGACGAGAGAGAGCCACGGCTGAATTGCACCAGGGCCTGAGACTTCGGTGGGGTTGATCGAGTCGAGTCGCTGCGGGAATACTTGCGCCGCGAGCTCTTCGAGGACGATTCGGGCGAGAGCAACACCCGTGATGATAAACACAAGAGTCGGCGCAGTCTCTGCCAATGGAACCGTTGCACCAGCGAACGACTAGATTCCGCCGACGACGGAGAGGGTCGTCAGCGACGAGACAAAGGCAATCATGGCGACGTCGATAACTCGCTCATAGACGTCCCTCGTGGTTTCGATCGCTGGGCGTCTAATCTTCCTGAACGTTGTTGAAAGGATGATGGGCGCAAACCCTGCGATGAACATCGCCAAGATATAACGAATGTCACCGAGGCCACCGATACCGAACTGAGCTACCGAGACAATGCTAAACACGGTTATCCCGACGAGCCCAGCGAACGCGTCAAGTGTTCCGAGTATGAGAATAACTGCGAGCAATGACACGTTGCCAGCTGTTGCAATGCTGTCTGCCGATCCGTCGACGGCAAGGGCTCCTAGCGCAGCTGCTCCGAGATAGGGGAGTGTCATCGCTCCGCCGAACATTGAGCGCAGGTACGCGCCGTCGTTAATGATTCGAGAAAGCACGGGCGAGATTCGTGACGTGTATTCGGTCGCGGAAACAGATATTCGGTCGAGAGCACGCATGAACGGGAGAGACCAAATGGCTAGACCGTCGCCCCACTTGAATTTATCGGTGGTGAAATCATCGTGCTCAGCTTCGAGGTTGCCGTAGTCAGCGGAATCGTCGCTCGTGCTACTCGAGTTGGAGCTGCTATTCGATGAGCCACCTGATGAGCCACTGGAGGACCCACCAGACGATCCGCCTGACGATCCGCCAGGAGTACTTGATCCGCTTGGAGCTGCGGTTCGTGTGGCACCACTGCTGCTACCTGCGCTGCTCGATGCGCCCGCCGATGCTGACGCACCGGCCGATGCGCCAGCAGCGGCTGAGGCTGACGCTCCCGCTGCTGCTGCCGCACCAGCTGCCGCCGCGGCGCTTGCAACCGCAGCAGTTGCCGCAGCTGCGGCCGAAACCAACGCGACCGAAGCCACGACACTCGACACTTCTTGCACAGTCTCGTTCACTTCTTCTTGGGGAACGTTCTCAGCGGCGTCAATTCCTGCTTCGTCATAAAACTCGAAATCATCTTCGAGCGCTGCAGCGACCTCAGAGGCGCTCGGCTTTGAATCGCTCATGTCCTCTAGGAGCCCGGACGCCGTTATCTCAAACCAACTCACTTCTTCCATGGTTGAGCCATCGGCAGCCCGGGTTGTGAGAGTGATGGAGTGCCACCCTGGTTCGAGGTTGTCGGGGATCGTCGGGTTCGCCACGATTTCGCCACCCCTCGTTGTTGTTCCACTTGCAATTGTTTGAGGCGTCGAACGCACAACGATCGTGTAGGAAGCGTTAGGAGAGAGGCCAGATGCCCTCACTTCAACTCGCGCCCCAGCAATGGGCTCACCGATTGAGCCATTGACGTCGATCGTGGCTCCCGGTGAATCGATGGCGAGTGTTTGCGGTCGTGACTGCGCCGACCCTCTGTCATTGAGCGCTCCAACGACGAACGTGAAGGAACCGGCTTGGGCGGGAGAACCGGTAATTCGGCCGGTCGCGCGATCAATCGAAACGCCGCTGGGGAGTGCGCCGGAGGCGAGGAAGAATGTGGGCGTTGGATATCCGGTGACGGATACAAAACCGGAGACAGGCTCGCCCATGACGTACCTGGGCGGCAAGTTGATGACTGGTTGTCCGGGTGCTTCACGCGACGAGAGCGTGACTGGCACGGCGACTGCGCCGCGGACGTTTGTCGCTGTGATCGTTGCCGTGAATTCACCTGATGCTGTTGGAGTTCCCTGGAGGTTTCCGGTTGCCGCGTCAACCGTCACACCCGCGGGAAGACGACCGGAGGTCACCGCGTATGCAGCCAGGGGGAAAGCCTCGGTAACAATCGTGTCGGTAAACGGACGTCCGACAGTTGCAATCGGATTAATCTGTCCATCAACAACGACGGGTGCTTGCTCGACGTCGACATCAAATGCCACGGTCTGGTACTCGTAGTAACCATCGGCCACAAGAGAAATTCGGAATGTGTGTTCACCGAGCTCAGTTGGTGTCCCGCTAATGACACCGGTAGACGAGTTGAGGGTGAGCCCCTCTGGCAATGTCCCCGACGAGATCGCAAAAACGGGAGCTGGGAAGGTGGAGAACGTCAACCCATCAGAGAAGATC
>WLES01000097.1 GCA_009704155.1 Actinomycetota bacterium
AGAAAACAGGGCTTCGCGAACACGGTCACTCGTGGGGCGAGTACCGGTTGGAGGTACTCGGAGCGTGCGCCCACCGGCACTTCCCGTAATGATTCGCGTCACGGGTTAAGGCTACTGGCGCAACGGTCAATCGGGCGTGACGTGCGTGCTGACGGGTAGCGTAAACATCGTGTCCGACTCAGCCGACTTCCGAGACCTGCCGCTCACGCAGGTCGTGGGGGACAAGACGGCCAAGGCGATGACCAAGGCGTTCGGGTTTGACACCGTCGGCGGGCTTCTCGGTCACTATCCTCGGCGGTACGCGGAACGCGGCGAACTCACGGCGCTGGATTCACTTCCGCTCAATGAAGCGGTGACGATTGTCGCTGAAGTCGTGCGCGTCAACAACCGCCCGATGAACGGCCGAAAGGGGTCGATTCTCGAGGTTGTGTTGACAGACGGCACCGGCCGGTTGTCTCTGACGTTCTTCAATCAGGCGTGGCGCGCCCGTGAACTGAGAACGGGTGCGCGAGGGATCTTCGCCGGCAAGGTTGGCGAGTTCAGGGGAACCAGGCAACTGACGCACCCCGACTACGAGTTGTTCGACGACGACGACACGGTGAGCGATGAGGTCGCAGCCCTCTGGGCGTCGACACCCATCCCGATTTACCCGGCGACGAGCACCGTTGCGTCGTGGCAAATTGCGAAGACGGTCGGCATTCTGGTGGACATCCTCCCCGAGCTCGATGATCCCGTTCCGGAATCGGTCAGGGCAGAGCACGGACTTTTGTCGCTTCGCGAAGCTCTCACCTCGATTCATCGGCCAAAGGCTCACGACGAATGGCGTGCCGCGCGCGAAACACTGAGATTCCACGAGGCGTTTCTCGTTCAAGTTGCCCTCCTTCGCGACCGTTCACGGGCGAAAGCCGCGGTGTCAATCCCGCGTACTCCGGCGGCGCTTCGGGCGCAGTTCGACGCGAACCTTCCCTTCGAGTTGACGGACGACCAGGTTGAGGTCGGTCGCGAGATTGACACCGACATGGCGCACGCACACCCCATGAACCGACTCGTCCAGGGTGAAGTTGGGTCTGGCAAGACTCTCGTGGCAATCCGTGCGATGCTCACAGCGATTGAAGACGGGGGTCAGGCAGCGCTCATCGCCCCGACCGAGGTGCTGGCGTCGCAGCACGCGAGGTCGATCATGGCAACGCTCGGCGAGCTCGCACCTGAGCTCAACCCGGTCTTGCTCGTCGGAAGTTTGCCCGCGGCCGAGAAAAAGCGCGTCAACCTGGCAATCGCGAGCGGGTCGGCGCGAATTGTTATCGGTACTCACGCGTTGCTGTCAGCCTCTGTTCAGTTCAATGACCTCGCTCTCGTCGTCGTTGACGAGCAACATCGGTTCGGGGTAGAGCAACGAGACACGCTTCGACAGAAAGGCACCTCACCGCACACGCTCGTGTTGACGGCAACACCGATTCCGCGAACCGTCGCAATGACAGTGTTCGGCGATCTTGACGTATCGACAATTCGAACCTTGCCGTCTGGCCGCACGCCGATCGAGTCCCACGTCGTGCCACTGTCAGACAAGCCCGGGTGGTGGCCGCGAGTGTGGGCTCGGCTGGGGGAGGAAGTTGGAAAAGGCCGTCAGGGATTTGTCGTTTGCTCGGCCATCGACCCGACAACGGATGACTCCGAAGCCGAACTTCTCGACGATTTACCGTCGGCGACTCCGCGTCACAGTGTGTCGGAAATGGTTCCCATCGTCCGCGCCGAATTGCCGGGCAGGCGGGTTGAGTTCGTTCACGGGCGATTGTCGGGGGATGAAAAGGACACGGTCATGCGCGCTTTCTCCACTGGTGACATCGACGTTCTCGTTGCAACGACGGTGATTGAAGTCGGCGTCGATGTCCCTAACGCGTCGACGATGGTCGTCCTCGACGCCGACCGGTTCGGTGTCAGTCAGTTGCATCAACTTCGTGGTCGAGTCGGTCGTGGCGGTGTACCTGGCCTCGCACTGTTCGTCACGACGGCTGAGACGGGCACACTCGCGCGCGAACGCGTTGAGGCTGTCGCATCAACGCTTGACGGTTTCGAGTTGGCGCAAAAGGACCTTGAACTCCGACGAGAGGGAGATGTGCTCGGTGAGCGGCAATCGGGCGGGCGCAGTGGACTTGTCCTGCTTCGCGTCGCCGTCGACGGAGCCGTGATTGAGTCAGCAAGGGCGGCCGCGACTCCGATCATCGACGCAGACCCTGAGTTGGGCGCTCACCCGGCTCTTCGCGCAGCGGTGGACCGCCGATTGTCAGCCCGCGAACGCGAATTCCTCGGAAAGTCCTGACCGTTTGAGACGCTTCGCGGGTACGCTGAAGACATGACCTCGCTCGCCGTTGTTCCCGGATCGTTCGACCCTGTAACGCTCGGACACCTCGATGTCGTCGAGCGAGCTCGCCACATTTTTGACGAGGTTCATGTCGTTGTTGTGCACAACCCGTCCAAGACCGCAATGCTCCCGGTGGCCCGCCGTGTCGAGCTAATCGAGGAGTCGCTCCGCGACGCAGGACTCTCCGATCGTGTGACGGTAACGAGTTGGAGTGTCGGTTTACTCGTGGATTACTGTCGCGAGGTCGGTGCGACAGCGCTCGTTAAGGGAATTCGCTCAGAGGTCGACGTGGCGTACGAAACCCCAATGGCGATCGTCAACCGTGATCTTGCCAACGTCGAGACCGTCTTCCTCCTGCCCAACCCCGCACACTCTCACGTATCGTCCTCACTCGTGCGGCAGGTCGCGGCGCTCGGTGGGGATGTTTCACCCTATCTTCCCGACGCCGTGACGCGGTATATGAAGACGGGCGACTTCAGCTAAATCGCGGGTACCCTGAGAAGGTGAAAAACCAGCCAGCCAACCCGTTCGCGATCAACGTTTTTGATGTGTCTCATCGCATCGGTGAAGAACGCGTGGTGTCCCTTCATGAGACACTCACATCACACTGGGGCGAGGGTGTCGCCAGTGTTCCAGAGGGCGCTGTCGTATCCGTTGAGGTTCGACTCGACGGCCTCCACGATGGAATTCTTGTCGCTGCCGACATCTCAGCGACGGCAACGGGGGAGTGCGTTCGCTGCCTCGAGCCGTTGAGCATTCCCGTTCAAGTGGATTTCCAAGAACTTTTCGCGTATTCTCCTACAGAGGAACTTGAATTCTCTGTTCACGATAATTACGTAGATTGTGAACCGTTAGTTCGAGACGCGGTTGTGCTGGCACTGCCGTTCCAACCCTTGTGTGACGAGGACTGTTTGGGACTTGACCCGGAAACGGGCGAGAAACTCGCAGAACCGCGCGATCACAACAGTTCGTCCATTGATCCGAGATGGGCGGCACTGGAAGCCCTCGCTTCCACTTCAGACACTTCGGCCGCTAAACCGGCCACCAAAAAGAGGACGTAATCATGGCAGTTCCCAAGCGCAAACAGTCGCGTTCGAACACTCGTTCACGCCGTTCGCAGTGGAAGGCAGAAGCTCCGACGCTCGTCAAGACGATCGAAAACGGACGCACCGTATACAGCCTCCCTCACCGCGCAAAGATGGTCACCGACTCGGTCGGCACGGAGTTGTTCCTTGAGTACAAGGGCCGCAAGGTCGCTGACGCTTAATCAGACCTGATGACGGCGCGCCTCGAGGTCACTCCAGGCGCGCTGTTTCTTTTCTCATGACGACACCACTCCCGTTCAGAAACCCCGACGAACTCGCGGGGATTCTTGGAGTGGACATTCCTAGGGACATCCTCGTTGAGGCACTGACCCACCGCTCGTTTGCGTATGAGCACGGTGGGCGTCATTACGAGCGGCTTGAATTCCTCGGCGATGCCATTTTGCAGCAAGTCGTCACTCTCGAACTGTATGAGCGTTTTGCGACCCTGCCAGAGGGTGAT
>WLES01000098.1 GCA_009704155.1 Actinomycetota bacterium
GATACTCATCCTCGTTCGCGAGTTCGGTATCACGGTCTACCGAATGGCCATCGTTCACCGTGAAGTGCACGGCGCGTCCTGGCTCGGGAAGACCAAAACTTTTGTTCAGTCGTTCGCCGTCGCGTTCGCCTTTGCGCCGTTCGCGCCGCTCCTCGGCGACTGGATGAACTGGGTCAACTTCACTCTCATGGCCGCTGCCGTTGTGCTGACGGTGTGGAGCGGTATCGAATACATCTGGAACGCGTGGCGCGGATGACGGATGTGAGCAGCCTGTCTCACGACGAACTAGTCGCACTGCTCGATGTCCTTGCCGAAACGGGCGAGACTGTCGCCGTCGCGGAGTCCCTCACGGGTGGGCTGGTGTGCTCAACGCTCATCACACCGCCCGGAGCATCCCGTGTGGTTGTCGGTGGAGTCGTCGCGTATCAAACAGATGTCAAGGCGTCCGTGCTTGACGTGCCAGACGCGCTCCTCGCCGAGCGTGGAGCGGTCGACCCCGATGTTGCGCTGGCAATGGCGCGAAACGTGCGCACGCAGTTTGGTGCAACCATCGGAATCGCCACAACGGGCGTTGCAGGCCCCGACCCGCAAGACGGCACCGCGGTGGGCACAGTATTTGTTGCCATCGTCGGCGATCGCGGTGAACTCGTTCAACCCTTTAGTTTTGACGGTTCGCGAGACGACCTCCGCAATCACACGGTCGGGGCAAGCCTGAGGCTTCTTGAGAGTTTCCTGAGAGCGGAATAAATCACGCGTTTCGTGGGTTACGGGAGTTGTACACTAAAAAACCAGAGAGGGAGGACCACACAGTGTTAATTCGTGAACAACTCGGCGGTGTCCTGCGCGACATCCGCAAAGAGCTCGGTCTCACCCTCAGCGACGTCCGGGACGGTGCAGCAATTTCACCAGCTCACCTCTCCGAACTCGAACGTGGGTTGACAGAGCCATCGAGCGAGGTCATTCGAACCATCGCCGATTTCTATCAGGTTTCCCAGGCTGACGTGTTCCGCGAAGCCTCGACGCGAATGGCCGCGAGTGACTCCGTTCACAACATCAAGGCCAAGCGCAACGTCGAACAGCTCCTCTTCGGTGAGGGTTATGTCATTGCCGGCGCAGAGTCCGAGCTCGGTCAGTCGGAAATGCCCGATCTTCGCAACGTGATGCCCGTTGTCCCAGACCACATTCCGGACGACCTCTTCACCGACGAGCAGGCTGACTCACACCGTAACCGCGCCGAATAGCCCTTTCGCGGGTTAGCGTACGCTCGACGGTATGAAGCATTCCGAGTTCGCGCGCGCTGTAGCTGACGAATTCGGTGCACTGGGTGGAGCGCTCGTTCGCGACCTCGTGCTCGACGATCTTGGTGTGACGGCACAGCAAGCCCTGGCCGCCGGGGTTCGCCCCCGAGACGTGTGGGTTTCACTGTGCCGCGCGATGGACGTGCCGCCCGTGCGGATTCCCGGGGCCGGCCGCCCAGAGCCCAAGAACTAGTCCGACACGCCGAAACACTTCTATCGAACAAATGTTCGAATGCCTGTAGAGTCTCCACAGAAGAACTCAACAGTGTGTTATCCCCGGTCGGGTCTCGGTTTGGCATTCATGTCAGACCTCCGCCATACCGTGGAAGCACACAGAGTTCACGCCTTGTCGAAAAACTGCGGGCCTTGCACCATCGGCCCACAGCGGATCGGCAGTCGATAGGCAGCAACCCACTAGTAATAAGGAGACAATCGTGGCCACAACCACAGATCGCGAAAAAGCGCTTGAAACCGCTCTCGCACAAATCGACCGTCAATTCGGTAAAGGTGCAATCATGCGCCTCGGGTCTGAAGAACGCGCAAAAGTTGCCGTCATTCCGACCGGTTCAATCGCCCTCGATGTAGCTCTCGGAGTCGGTGGGTTGCCCAGAGGACGAATCGTTGAGATTTACGGTCCTGAGTCGTCGGGTAAAACGACCCTCACGCTTCACGCCATCGCTAATGTTCAGGCTGCCGGCGGAGTCGCAGCCTTCATCGACGCAGAGCACGCTCTCGACCCCGAATACGCTGCAAAGCTCGGTGTCGACATCGACCAGCTTCTCGTCTCGCAGCCCGACACGGGTGAGCAGGCTCTCGAAATCGCCGACATGCTCGTTCGCTCGGGTTCGATCGACCTCATCGTCATCGACTCGGTCGCAGCACTCGTGCCTCGCGCTGAAATTGAAGGTGAAATGGGAGACACGCACGTTGGTCTCCAGGCTCGCCTTATGTCGCAGGCGCTTCGCAAGCTCACGGGTGGGTTGAACCAGACCGGCACCACGATGATCTTCATCAACCAATTGCGCGAAAAGATCGGTGTCTTCTTCGGAAGCCCCGAAACCACCGCCGGTGGAAAGGCGCTCAAGTTCTACGCGTCGGTCCGCCTCGACATTCGCCGCATCGAAACGCTCAAGGAAGGCTCCGACGCCGTCGGAAACCGCACTCGAGTCAAGGTCGTCAAGAACAAGATGGCACCGCCCTTCAAGCAGGCGGAGTTTGACATCCTGTTCGGCACTGGCATCTCGCGTGAGGGCAGCCTCCTCGACTTCGGTGTTGAGCACAACATCGTTCGCAAGTCCGGCGCCTGGTACACCTACGACGGTGACCAGCTCGGCCAGGGCAAGGAAAACTCGCGCAAGTACCTCATCGAGCGCCCAGAAATGGCGAACGAGATCGAGTTGAAGATCCTCACGGCCCTCGGCATTGGCGACGCAGCACCTGAAGCAGAGGTCGCTCCAGAGCAGCTCGCTGCAACGGGAACCGACGGCGCTCTCGTCGACGCGATTGCACCCAAGATCGCCGCGCGCAAGTCTGAAACAGACGAGCCCGCAACCTCGGCGTCCGAGTAACACATGACTGACAACACCGCGGGGGAGTGGCTGGCACCCGTCACGCCACTCCACCGGGTGTCGTTCAACGAAACGGTCGACACGGTCGACGACGTTCCCGAGATCGAGCACGATTCGGCCGAACCCCTCGGCGAGGTAGACGCTCAAACCATCGCCATCCGCGCGCTGGCACGGCGTGCTGTGTCAGTCCGTGAGATGGAGCGGCTTCTGCGCGACCGCGGTGTAACGGCCGACGACGTCGCCAAAGAGGTCGCTCGGCTTGAGTCAGTTGGGCTTCTCAACGATGACACTCTCGCGGTCGACCTGGCTGAACGGCTTCAAACCCGAAAAGGAATGGGCGCGGCAGCCATCAAGTCAGAGCTGTTCAAGCGGATGGTCAACCCCAACTCCATTGATATTGCTCTTGAATCATTGCCCGGAGAGCAGTCCGATTTGTGTCTCACGCAGGCGAGGGAACGGCTCGGCCGCCTCCGCGGGCTCGACCGCGAGGTTCAATATCGCCGGCTCCACTCGTATCTTGCGCGGCGCGGTTTTCGCGGCTCCGACATCACCAACGCACTGCGCGAAGTGTTCGGATCTTCGCGCGGCGGCAGTGCCCCCGAAGCCGATAATGTCATCACGGTTTCGTTCCGTGACGCCGACTGACGACTTCGCGGTAAAATTGTCGCAATGACCGCGACGCTTGCATCCCCGCGCACCTACGAGGTGCGAACTTTGGGGTGCCAGATGAACGTTCACGACTCAGAACGGCTCTCCGGAAGCCTCGAAGCAGCGGGATACATCCCGGCCGAAGAGGGCGCCGAAGCCGACGTTGTTGTTCTCAACACCTGTGCAGTCCGTGAAAACGCGGGAAACAAGCTGTACGGAACGCTCGGGCACCTCGCGTCGATCAAGCGCGAACACGAAGGCATGCAAATCGCCGTCGGCGGCTGCCTCGCACAAAAGGACAAGGGCGACATCATCACGAAGGCTCCGTGGGTCGACGTCGTGTTCGGAACCCACAACATGGGGTCGCTCGCAACGCTCCTCGA
>WLES01000099.1 GCA_009704155.1 Actinomycetota bacterium
GATCACCCGCGTCAACTGTGTCGGATGCGTTCGTTGAACTGTCTCGAGCCATAGAGTTTTGGTCTGGCATGTGTGAAATCACGCTGGTGGCAGGCGATGGGGTCCGAGAGCTGTCTGCACGAAACCCCGAAGCAGCTGAATCTCTTGTTGTGACGTGTCTTGAAGCGATCAATAACGCTGTTCGCCACGGAGAAGCCACCCGTATCGACGTGTCAATCAACTTTGCCGAGGAGGACGTCCTCAAGGTTGTCATCTCAAGCAACGGTGTGCCGCTCGACTCCCCTGTTCCCGGTCTCGGCATGACCATGTTTGACGATTTGACCATTGAGTGGAGGTTGTCGAAAGACACACCCACCACATTTACGGGTTTCATCTCCGCCAGGGAGCTCACGGAAACTGAAGACAACATTCGCGCGTTCTAGAATGTAAGCGAACAAAGGAATCCGATGGCAACTGTTGACCTTGACCGCGCTGGCTTCGAATCTGCGGTGAACAACGACAATTCGATTGTTCTCGTCGATTTCTGGGCCGAGTGGTGCGGGCCATGCCGTCAGTTTGCCCCCATTTATGACCGTGTCAGTGAAAAACACCCTGACATTACCTTTGCAAAAGTCGACACCGATGCCCATCAGGAGCTGTCAGCGATGGCGGGTATCCGCTCGATACCCACTCTGATGATGTTCCGTGACGGCGTCTTGCTCTTCAACCAGGCTGGTGCACTTCCTGAACCAGCCCTTGAGGAGATCATCGGACAGGTTCGTGCGCTCGACATGGCCCAGGTGCGAGCCGAAATCGAGGCGCAGCAGGCTACGTCAGAGGAGCCCGCCCCCTAAACAGTCGTCGAACTCTTTGTTTGACGGTTGTCGCTGGTCGTTCGTTGTAGATTCCGGCTAGTTCTTGACCGGACATCGCGGCTATTTCGTCCATGATGGCGTCGGTCGCTTCACGGCGAGCTTTACCGCTTGACGCGGCCCCGTAGGACGACAGATTCATCGGTTGGCCGAACTCAACTCTGAGCTTTGCGAGTCGGATGCCGCGCGATCCAACTGGCTGAATCTTGTCCGTTCCGGTCAGCGCGACGGGGACTACGGGGACGTTAGCTGTGAGTGCGAGCCACGCGACGCCGGTCTTTCCGCGATAAAGACGCCCGTCAAGCGACCGCGTCCCCTCCGGATACATCGCAAAGGCTTCACCGTCCACGAGTCGTTCAAGCCCGGCATCGAGTGCGTCCTGAGCTGCCGACGCAGAGTCGCGGTGTACAGGGATCGCATCGATTGACTCGAAGAACACCCGTGACAACCAGCCCTTGATGCCTTTGCCCGTGAAGTACTCAGCCTTCGCGAGAAACGAAACGGGACGGCGGGCGAGGAGTGAAAGGATGACGGAATCGAAGAATGACAAGTGGTTACTCGCAAGGATGACCCCACCGGACGCTGGCATGTTTCGTCGCCCAACAACCGTCGCCGCGAACAGGAGACGAATGATTGGCGGAAAAAGCAGCCGGGTGAAGAATTTAAACATCGGCTATTTTTTTCCCTTCGGCTTGAGTAGTCGGGCCGGGACACCGACCGCTGTGTAGCCAGCCGGAACATCAGAAACGACGACAGCACCAGCGCCGATGAGTGCGCCGTCTCCGACGACGATTGGGCCGATGAGGATTGCGCCAGCGCCGATGACAACGTTGTTTCCGACACGAGGGTGACGACGCCCGTCGATTGAGTCACCCTGGCCCCCGAGTGTGACGCCGTGATACAAGACGCAATCGTTTCCGATGCTTGCTGTCTCACCGATGACGACGCCGGCGCCGTGATCGATAAACACTCGTTCACCGATTGTGGCCGCCGGGTGGATTTCAATGAGCGTCCACCAGCGGACCACTTGTGACATGAGTCGAGCTATGAACTTGAACCCCGCGTTCCACAGGATTTTTGCCGTCAGATGCCACCACACCGCGTGTAATCCTGAGAGGATGACGAACGCCTCGAAGGCATTCCGTGCGGCTGGATCATGCTTCATCGCCGCCCGAATGTCATCACGGACGCGACGAATTGGGCTCACTCAGTCAAGAATACCCTCGAAGAGCACAGTCGAGAGATACCGCTCTCCGTATGAGGCAAGAATGACCACAATTGTCTTTCCCGCGTTCTCCGGACGCTTGGCCAATTCGAGTGCGGCCCAGACGGTCGCGCCGGACGAGATTCCAGCAAGAATTCCTTCTTCTGTAGACAGGCGTCGGGCCATCGCAACGGCGTTTTCGGCCGAAACATCGATGACCTCGTCATAAACGTCTCTGTCGAGAATGGCAGGGACGAAGTTTGCTCCGATGCCCTGGATCTTGTGTGGTCCGGGTGCACCGCCGTTGAGAATTGGCGATTCGAGGGGTTCAACGGCTACGACCTGAACCGCCGGTTTGCGCTTCTTGAGTTCCTGCCCAACACCAGTCAGCGTGCCACCGGTTCCAACGCCAGCGACGAAGATGTCGACGCCGCCGTCGGTGTCGTCCCAAATCTCAACGGCCGTGGTCTTTCGGTGAATGGCGGGGTTGGCTTCGTTCTCAAACTGGTGGGCAAGAATCGCACCGCGCTCTGCGGCGATCTCTTCCGAGCGCGCGACGGCACCCTTCATTCCCTCAGCGCCGGGTGTGAGCACAAGTTCTGCACCGAATCCCTTGATGAGCGCTCGGCGTTCGAGGCTGACCGACTCCGGCATCGTCAAAATCACGTTGTAGCCGCGGGCTGCACCGACCATTGCGAGGGCGATTCCCGTGTTTCCCGACGTCGCTTCGACGATGGTTCCGCCTGGCTTGAGCTCGCCGGACGCTTCCGCAGCATCAACGATCGCTATTCCGAGCCGGTC
Organism: Actinomycetota bacterium; assembly: GCA_009704155.1. Lineage (GTDB taxonomy): Bacteria > Actinomycetota > Actinomycetes > Actinomycetales > Microbacteriaceae > MWH-TA3. The sequence goes on from WLES01000099.1 coordinate 2,857, forward strand.
CTTGACGCTCGAGGATGGGTTGTAAAACTCAAGTTTGCCGAGAACTGTGGCTTTGGAACCGTCGGTGACTCGATTGAGCTTGACGAGCGGGGTGTTGCCAAACGCTTCGGTGATGTCAGAGTAAATGCGACCCATGATGAACTCCTGTTGTGTCAGTGTGCTCCCCACGGTACGGCCGGGCGGTCGCAGAGAAAAGTTGTGTTACATCTCCGGTGTAACAAAAGCCCTAATCGCCGGCGGGGGAAAGGTGCTCGTGCACCGCGAGCCAGCGACCGTCTCGCAGAACGAAGACGATTGTTTCGCGTTCATGAATCGTTGAAACTTCGCCTGCGAACTCGACGGTGCTCTCAACGAGGTGGGTGAACACCGCCGATGTGTCGGTTATCAGCGTGACGGCGCCGTTGGTCGACGTGCACCCGTGAACGCGGAACCCGTCGTTTGCTTCCCACGAAGCCCACAGTGCTTCGTATTCAGCGCGAGAGCGCAGGATGTCGGTGTGGGTATAGAAAATGTAGGTCGCGTCCTCGGAAAAACCTGAGAAGTAGGCGCCCGTCCGGTGATGACCGAAGTCGTCGACGATCGCTGCTGCGGCGGCGAGAACCTCATCGTGCGCTGACACTAAGTCCTCCGTGCCATGACCGTGATGAGTTCGTATGCGAGGTGTGCAGCAGCGATGCCCGTAATTTGCGCGTGATCGTAAGCCGGGGACACTTCGACGATGTCAGCACCGATGAGGTTCGTTGCATCGAGTGCGCGAACCATTCGCAGAAGTTCACGGCTGCTCAATCCGCCGGCTTCCGGTGTTCCGGTGCCGGGTGCGAACGCAGGATCAAGGACGTCAATGTCGATGGAGACATACGTCGGGCGGTCCCCAACGCGCTTGAGCATCGCGGTGATCATCCCCTCGATTCCCAGCGAGTCAGCATCGGTTGAGTTGAGGATTGCGAAGCCGAGGCGGCGATCTTCGCTGAGGTCATCGGTGGAATACAGCGGCCCGCGAATTCCAACGTGCAGGCACGATTCGAGGTCGATAA